>JACPVN010000542.1 GCA_016191715.1 Ignavibacteriota bacterium
ATGCATCACCGGGACAAGAATAACGGTTGAGAATGTTCTTGAATTAGTGAACGAAGGAATTGGCTTCAACAACATCATCAGCGACTACTATCCCGATTTACAAGTCGAAGACATTCACGTATGTATCCGGCACGCGATAGATGTTCTGAAAGCAGAAGAACTTGTTACGGATCCCCTTTAACACATTCTTTTATGATAAAAGAAGATTTGTTTTTTTGAGATTCGAATTTGTTTAGGATTTCGAGATTCGGATTTCGTATTTTAACCCTACGTAGATACCTCATATCACGACTTTAATATTATCTCACGCTATTTCCTACCAACGAAGATACATTATGCACCTCCAACTGATTGACTGGCTGATTATTGCATTCACGTTATTTATCTGTTTTTTTCCGGCGTTGTTCTTTGGTAAGCGCGCGGGAAAAAGCACTTCCGAGTTTTTCGTTTCCGGGCGTTCCGTCCCGTGGTGGCTCGCGGGCTTGTCAATGGTTGCGACAACGTTCAGCAGTGATACGCCGAATCTTGTCACCGATATTGTGCGAAGGCAAGGCGTTGCGGGCAACTGGGTTTGGTGGGCATTCGTTCTGACCGGAGTTGCAACGGTGTTCTTTTATGCGCGGCTGTGGCGTCGTTCCAATGTCATGACCGACCTTGAGTTTTATGAGATTCGGTATTCCGGGAAAGCGGCAAGTTTTGTGCGCGGCTTTCGCTCGGTTTATTTGGGATTATTTTTCAACTGCATGATTATGGCAACGGTGAATCTTGCCGCGTGTAAAATTGCCGCCATTCTTTTCGGACTCGAACGATGGCAAACACTTCTCGCAGTCGGAATGTTGAATGTCATCTTTGCAACTCACTCCGGCTTGTGGGGCGTGCTGGTGATTGATATGATTCAATTTTTTATCAAGATGACTGCTGTCATCGCCGCCGCATACTTCGCCATCAACCTGCCGCAGGTTGGCGGACTCAGCGGCTTAGTGGAAAAAGTTTCAGCAATGAAAGGTCCCGGAGGATTGAACTACCTCGACGTGCTTCCCGATTTTACCAACAACTGGGATATGGCAATCGCCGTCTTCATCATGCCCATTGCTGTTCAGTGGTGGGCTGTTTGGTATCCGGGCGCCGAGCCGGGTGGCGGAAGTTATATCGCGCAACGCATGTTGGCATCGAAATCGGAAAAAGATTCTCTCGGCGCTGTGTTGTTCTTCAACATTGCTCATTATGTTCTTCGTCCCTGGCCCTGGATTCTTGTTGGACTCGCCTCGCTCATTATCTATCCCGAACTTTCGGATATTCAAAATGCCTTTCCCAATCTTGACCCGACATTACTCGGTCACGATATCGCGTATCCTGCGATGCTGAAATTTCTTCCGGTCGGATTTATCGGGTTGATGGTCGGCGGACTGATTGCCGCAAACTCCTCCACGATTCTCACGCATCTCAATTGGGGAGCGTCGTATCTCGTGCATGATTTTTACAGACGCTTCATCCGCAAGAACGAAGACGAGCGGCACTATGTTTCAGCCGGACGAGTGACAACGATTATCCTCTTTGTCGTTTCATCCGCATTTGTTTTTCTGTTAGATACCGCCAAAGATGCATTCGATATTATTTTGCAGGTCGGTGCGGGGACGGGCTTGCTCTATTTAGTGCGATGGTTCTGGTGGCGCGTCAACGCGTGGAGCGAAGTTGCGGCGATGGTCAGTTCGTTCGCCATCTCGTTGGTGTTGCTCATCCTCAGCAAAAACGGAATACATTTCAACACGCACACGGCGTTACTCATCACGATTGCCTTCACAACTTTCTGCTGGATTCTCACTGCGTATCTCGCGCCACCAACCGATAAGCAAGTGCTTATCAGTTTTTACAAAAAAGTTCGTCCCTTCGGTCCCGGCTGGAAACACATTCGCGAAGAAGTCGGTGAGCAGGCAGACGAAAAATCTGCTGAGAATATTCCACTTGCATTGCTCGGTTGGCTCTCCGGCTGTACAGCAATTTGGTCTTCGCTCTTCACCGTGGGAAATTTTCTGTATGGCAGAATGAACTATGCATTCCCACTGCTCGCTGTCTTCATCGTTTCAGGACTTGCCTTGCTGTACGTGATGAATAAGTTGTGGGGGAATACCAAAATTCCTCATACTCTTTAAGAGAGACCGAAACGACTACTTGCTCGTTCCTCTGTGTTTACTTATTCTGAATGCAAGAATGATGAACGCGAGGTTGTATAAAATTGAAAAGGCAAGCGGTCTGACTTGCCTTTTCTTAAATATGGAACTTCATTTTTACCTGAGGAACATGAGTTTCTTCGTTTCGGTGAACCCGCCCGTGGTGGATTGCATTCCATCTTCATCAACCGACTCAACATTGATACGATAGAAATACACACCGCTTGTAAGGTTGACTGCATTGAATGGCAATTCGTATTCTCCTTCTTCCATTTCTTCACGATTCAACAGAGTAGCAACTTCCTGACCGAGAACATTGAATACATGTAGTGTAACTAAACTAGTACCTTTTAACTTATAACGTATAACAGTGCTCGGATTAAATGGGTTCGGATAGTTCTGATACAAAGCAAATGCTTCCGGCACGTTCTTGTCAGAACTTTGGTGCGGAATAATGTGCGCGGGTGAAACTGACGGGTTCGATTTCAGAAAGAGTACGTCAAGCAACCGATGTGTTCCTTTCAGGGAGAGAGAAGAACTGAATCCGCCATCGGTTGTGTCAACGGTTCCTTCAAATGCCGAGAGGATGTTGCTGATGACAGTATCAAGATTGGCGTACCCGTAAGTTGCATCGTACTCTGTTTTACTCCGGAAGGAAGAAACAATACTTCTTGCGCTCAGCATCGAGTCGGCAAGTCCGGCAAGTTCGTTAACCATCTTCCCAGATAGTGGATTAGACGTGCCATCATCAAAGATCAACTCTCCGAAACCTGCTGGTGTGGTTTGAAGAGCGCTTGCCGCTATACTGACTTTGAGCGCAAGAAGATTTGCAAAAAATTTATTATTGTGCTTCGTCGGCGGGAGTGACTTGTACATTCCAACGAGCGGTCTCGATGATGATAACATATCAAAATTTTTTGCAGTTCCCAAATGCACTCCGACTTTCTTATCATACAACGATTTCAATACATCACCATATTTTGCATGGCTCACCCAACCGAATTGTTTCGCATTATCCGGCATGGGAAATCCTGCAAGCAACGGACCATTGAACGCGTTCTGCACAAACAATTCAGACAAAACATTGATGCGGTTCGGCATCGGGAGTCGAAGAAGGTTTTGAGTATAGGCAGAATCAGGAACGTTTCCTTTGAGCGCTTTGGGTAACGTCGCCCAACTGTACGATGCTTTGATGAACTTTCCCTTAAAGCCGATGCCATCAACCTGAACGATTGTTCCGCTATCTATCACAGCAGGAGTTGTCACCTGTGCAAGGTTGTTCCAGTAAATAATCGTATCGGTTTTTGATACCCCCCTGGTAATCGCACCGGTTGTCTTCATGGTAAATTTCAAACTGAGTGCAACCGGCTTAGGCGCTGTCAGTGCGAATTTGAATTCGACGTTGTCCGCTTTCTTCTTCACAATCTTTCCTTTCTTTCCGAAGTTGTCTTTATCGAAGGCGATGCTGTCCGGTCGGAAACTCCGGTATGATGCAACATAAGAAGAATCAAACCGGAAAGTGACGCGAAGCGAGTGCTTACTTGTTACATTGATGAATGAATATGATGATGTACTTCCGGCAACAACATCATCAACGAGGAGACTGTCAACTTTGTATCCGCGTTCCGGAACAAATGTAAAGGTTTGATTTTCTCCGTCAAGGACACTCACAACACCTGAAGGAGAAACCTTTCCATGTTCTCCAGCCAGTGCGGTTATCGCATAAGCCCTCTCAAAAGATGCAGAGATGGACTGTTCCGTTCGGACATCGGTAAATGTATAGAATGAAATTTTACCAAGTGGAGTTCCGTTCACGCTGACATTCTGAACAATGTAGTTATCATCCGGTAACATAATAAAAGTCTGATTGCTTCCAACCGGAACATAGAGCATTTCAAACCAGAGCGAAGGAATTGGAACCGGAACTATCGAACCACCTGTTCCGGAACTGAGCGTCATCGGAACCATTTCAGAAGTTCTTCCCGGTCCTCCGAATGTACCCATGTCATTCCTGACTGTTCCCTTTGAGTATGATTGAGCGAGAGATTCAGTTGCAGGGTCGGCAGGGTCGTTGAATGTACCGTCAGGATTTCCTGCATCAACGCAAGGCGAACCGTCTGCAAGATGAAAGTCTGAATCGAAGAACATCGGGTCTTGATTGATGTTTCCTGTTCCGGTAAAACCTCCTTCGACATTGTTGTATGATGCAGTTACGGTTGAAGTACTGCTTACCCAAATTTGGTCGCCGGTTGCTTGAGTATTTCCCCAGACGATATTGTTCCTCAATTCCACAACGCCGGCGATAATCATTCCGCCCCCTCTTCCGGCAATCGTGCTTCCTGCTCCGGCGGAAGAATTACCAACAATAGTATTGTTTTCAAGTATTTTCGGATATGGAGTCGGACCGACAGCCCAGATTCCTCCGCCTCCATGTGTGGTTGCGCTTGGCACCGCATGATAGACTGTGTTGTTTGCAATGACATTGTTTTTCACAATCCCTCCGCTGTAGTTGAGGACAATTCCTCCGCCATACATTCCTTTGTTCGATGCGATGTAATTATTCAAGATATGCGGTTTGCTATCGCCGACACGGATGCCGGCGCCGCCGGCGCTTTTGCCCAACGGAAAGACTCGTATTGTTTCATTATTGATGATACGGTTGTTCTTTATCGTCGGTGAAGAATATTGAATGAGGATTCCGCCCCCTTCAACATAAATTCCCGCTCCGTGTTCATCCATCCAGTTCGTGCCGAGTCCGCCGGTGAGGGTGAATCCCTCCAACACCGCGGTCGAATCTTCACCGGAAATGAACAGGACGCAACTTGCCGTATCTTCATGCAGGGGACTTCCGCCGAAGATAACAGTGTTCATGATATCAAACGGGTTGTGCGTAAATATGTATCGGCTCGCAACGAGAACATTCCTGCCGCGATAGTTGATGTTTTCCGCATACAAGCCATTATCCACCAGCACCGTGTCGCCGTTCGATGCCGCAAGGATTGCTGATTGAATTGTAGTGTACGAAGCGGGTACACGAAGGATGTTTGAAGACGTGATTGTTTGAATAAGCATCAAACAAAAAAGCATGTAGTAATTTCGAGTGTTCATACTGATTCGTTCCAGAGTTGTGAAAAAATACATTATCCGGTTCCATAATACGAAAGCAAGAAAGGAGTTGGAACAGATTTGCAGGTAAAGGATTATTGAAGCAGGGAACAGAGTGAGGTGTGAAGGGAAGGAAGGAACTTAACTAAGAACCTTGCGAAGGTTCAAGTCAATGATTGTAACATTTTCCTCGTTTAGATATTATTCAATTTAAACAGACAAACCTTCGCAAGGTTTTTACGTTGGAAAGTGCATGAACGCTTTCAACTTCGGCTTGTAGGTTTTGCCGAGTTTCAGTTTTGTTCCGTTATGAAGGAGGACAAACGATTCGCCCTCAAAGAACGGGCGAATTTCTTTGATGGCGCTGATGCGAACGATGACCGAACGATGAATCCTGATGAAAACATTCGGGTCGAGTTTCTCTTCAAGATTTGTAAGCGTTTCGCGAAGCAGATACGATTTTGCCTGCGTGTGAATGTTCACATAATAATCTGCCGCTTCGAACCAGATGATTTCCTCGACGGGAATCGGGACGATGTTGCCTTTTGAAGTTACTGCAATGCGGGTAACATATTCGATGTGCGATGTGCGATGTGCGATTTGGGATGTTAAAGGGTGAGAGAATTCCTGTAACAGTTCCTGCAAACGCGTTGTAACAGGTTCAAGAGTTTTCAGTTTCAGGTATTCTTTTGCATGATGAAGAACATCGAAGAATTCCTTGTCGGAGTATGGTTTGAGGAGATAATCAAGCGCGTGGACTTTGAATGCCTGCAACGCAAACTGGTCGTACGCAGTAACAAACACCACGACAGGCAAGCGGTCGTGCGGAATGTTCGCGAGCGTCTCGAAGCCGTTCATCTCCGGCATTTGAATATCGAGAAAGAGGAGGTCAATGTCGGTCGTTTCTAATGTTTGAACTGCTTGTACTCCGTTACTGCACTCGCCGACGATTGTCACTTCTGAATCGTTGTGCAACAGTAAGCGGATTCCTTCGCGCGCTATCGGTTCATCATCAACAATCAGAGTTCGGATGTTCATGTTTATAGAAGGGAAGAAAAAAAGAATGAGTGGAAATTACTAACAAAGATCGAAAAACTAAAATTAATTTTTATTTCCCCTACCCTACGAAATAGGGAAAGAGCTGGGGGATGAGTGAGAGAGTGTCGGAACAAGAAGAATGTTGTCATTTCATTTCCTCACAAAACGGAATAGCGACGTGAACCGTTGTTCCGCCCCCGGGATTTGGATTGATGTCGAACTCGAACGACGAACCGTATAATTTTTGCAGTCGTGACTCCGAATTTTGCAAGCCGATGCCGCGTCGTTTGAGTTGGTCGAATCTCTCCTGCACTCCGTTCCCGTCATCGGAAATAGTGATGTGGATTTTCCCGTTCAATCGTTCTGCGGAAAGTTCGAGCGTGCCGCCATCTTCCCGTTTTGATATTCCATGTTGAAGCGCGTTCTCCACAAGCGGTTGTAATATCAACGTGGGGACTTTTGCATTCAACACATCGGGGGAAATTGTTCGCTTGATATGCAGTTTCTCCTGAAAGCGAACTTTCTGGATTTCCAAGTACAAATCAATGGCGCTCAGTTCTTCCTCCAAGGTCACTTCCTGAATATTTGTTTTATCGAGCGTGTAGCGGAGAAACTTACTTAACTTTGCAATCATCTCCACTGCAAGGTCATTCTCCTGCTTCCGAATCAACACTGAAATCGTATTGAGCGTGTTGAAAAAGAAATGAGGATGAAGTTGCATTTTCAAAGCAAGAAGTTGAGCGCGTCCGAGTTCGGTCTCCAACTGTGCGGCGCGGATTTCTCGCTCGCGCACCTGCGTGTAAAACACGAACGAGTAACTGAACAGCATATTCAGCAAGTAACTCATCACACCGTAATCGAGCGCTTCCGTCATATTCCTCAGCACGTGGTCAAGTGTCAGGGGAATGGAAAATTTGTACACAAAAATTGTGTTGAGAACCGTTCTTCCAGCCATCGTCAGCGATGACATAACGATACCGACCACAAGATGAACAAGTAGCCCAGCGAAAAACTTTTTACTTTGTAACGGAAACTTCCGTGCGAGCCAGAACGTAATTGGTGAGAGCGCAATCCATTGCAGGCAATACAATATTTCTAAACTCAACCCGTTCAGCCAGTTAACCGGATAGTTCCCTTCGGCAGTGCGAAGTACGAGTTGACTTGCCATGAAGATGGAGAGGACCAGCCACACACCGCTCAACAACCACCAGAAGGTGCGTTGATGGGAAGAAGGTTGTGTTTGATTTTCAGAAGTTGTTGTACTCATACGGCGACAACAGGAAGATACAAAGTGAACGGCTGGAAGACAATTATTCTGCAGGGAAGAATCGAAATGTTGCAGTAAAGGACAATGGAAGTGCGTTAAGTGGTAAATTTCCTGAATCAAATTCAAAGAAATATTGTATATTTCTCCCTGTTTTTATGCGTCACTGTACATATACTCTTGTTCGTAACTAAGACTATGATACTCTTTCAAATCGTAGTGTTTTTGCTTCTGGTTATTCCAACCGGCATAACCGCGCAGGAAAATTCTTCGCTTGATAACCTTCCGAAAAAACTGAACACCGCCATTGATAAAATATTGGATGACCAGTTTGCAGATATTGAGCAGGCGCTTATCCAAAGCGAACAACTTGAACCGAAAGAGGTTTTACTCATTACCATTCCGTTGGAAAATTATATCGAGGATGTGCTGTTCACTATCAACCGACCGGCAACAATCTATCCGCAAACATTGTATCGTGTCTTGAAAGATTTATACAAGCAGGGAAAATCACGAGCAGAGATTGAACAATCTCTTGTTGCAATGCAAAAAGAAAATCAATTCAAAAAATTATATGAAGCCGCACTACAGTAAGAATATTTCCGTATTGGTGTTCGTTGCGGCGTTGTGTTTACTGTGTTCGCGTTTTGTTGTTGCGGGCGATATTAAACCGGCGGTCGAGTTGGAGTTCAATATGTTTTATGACAAAAATTTTCCTCAGCCGTTTACGTTCCAGATGCGCGAAGCAAAATTATTTTTAGACACGTACATCTCGGAAAAATCGGGTGGCTTGATTGAGTATGTTATGCGCGACAATTTAGTCAGGGCTGAACTCGAACGGTTGTATTTTGTCCACCGTGAACTACCGTTGAACGGTCAACTGACGTTGGGGCAATTCCGGAGTCCGTTCGGTTATTACGATGTGTTTACGGTTTCTCACTCGCTGACAAAAAGCGTTGCCGTTTCTCCGGATGGAATGTTACCTGCATTCAAACTCCGTTCGCTCGAAGTCGGGGCGATGTGGCAATCGGAATTTGAACAATCGGCGTTTTCACTTGCTGTGGTGAACGGAAACGGAGTCAGTTCACTCTGGGATGATAATAATTTCAAAGACATTATCGGGCATACACAATATTCTCTTGGTGATGTTCAACTTGGCGCGAACTTCTATTACGGGAGAAAAAATTCGCTGAATGAGGATGGCTCGGTGAAAACGTATTCGAATATTGAAGTTCAATCATACGGAGTGGAAGCAATGACGTTTGTCGGCGACGCTGTTATTGCAGGAGAAGCGGTTGTCCGGAATTACGGCGATGTTGAAAGTGCCGGCGCATATCTCATGATGAATTACAATTTGAATTCGTTGCTTCATACTTTGCGTTCAGTGACACGAATCGAAACGTTCGACCCGAACCGTTCAACTACAGACGATGTACGCTTCCAATTTGCGCAAGGATTTCGTTACACGGTGGACAGAGGTTACACGATGAAGTTTGAATACATCATGAACCTGGAGCAACCACAACAGCAATTCAATGCTCTCTTCCTTGAATTAGAATACGAACTGTGAGCGTGGGCTTCAGGAAACTTTCCATCGGTCAGAAACTTCTGTTGTTTATTCTGCCGATGGTACTGCTTGGCGAGGTACTCTTTGCATTCCTTGCGCTCCGCATCAGCAAAGAACATTTGATTGACGAGATGCAAAAAACACTCACTGATTTTTCCCGCGCAACAGCGTTCGATATTTCCCGCGGCTACGACATTGGCAATACACGGAGTCTGTACAGTTTCTTAGACGAGTTGCAGAAATTCGATAAAAGAATTCTTTCGCTTTCCGTTGTTGATACGAACGGAATAGTTACTGCCGATATTGACATGAAAAAAATCCTTTCGCCCGACACAAACTCGATGACACGACTTGCGCTCTTCCGAAACAGACCGATGGTGAAGTTTGATGACCATGAACGTGTCGGCATCTGTGCGGTGCCGATTGTCCTTTCGCATCAGAAAAAAACAGTAGGCGTCTTTGTTTCCCGTTACTCAATTGGTGCGCTGTACACTGTGTTCGACTCGCTTGAACAGGGAATTATTGTAATTTCAACAGTCGTTTTCATCTTTCTTGTGTTCGGAATTACGATTATTAACAGGGAAATCATCGTCAAGCCGTTAAAACGAATCTTGCCTGTGCTGCAAAAAATACGGAGCGGAGATTTTTCACACACCGTTCGGATAAAGAATGAAGATGAAATCAATGTGCTGGCACAACACGTCAACGATACGGCGGCAGGATTGAAGGAGCGTGAGTTTGTGAAGGATACATTTTCCCGCTATGTTCCGAAAGAAGTTGTTGACCAGATAATGGAAAAGAAAATCCGTCCGCGACTCGAAGGCGAACTCCGTGCAGTCACGGTGTTCTTCAGTGATATCCGCGGTTTCACCGAAAAAACAGAACGGCTCGGCGCAGAACAAATTGTCAATATTCTGAATCGTTATTTCACCGCGATGACGGAAGTGGTTTTGCAATTCGACGGGATGATAGACAAATTTTCCGGCGATGAAATGATGGTGGTGTTCGGTGCGCCCTTAGTGCATGATGATGACCCGTTTCGAGCAATCGAAATGGGGCTTGCAATGTTGCAACGATTAAAGATTCTCAACGAAGAATTTGCCCGCGATGGAATTGAAACTATCGGCATCGGCATCGGAATTAATACCGGGAAAGCAATTGCCGGAAACATCGGTTCGGAGAAACGCTTGAATTATTCCGTCATCGGAGATGATGTAAATCTTGCATCACGGTTGGTTTCGAATGCAAAATCCGGAGAAATCATCATCAGCGAAGCCACATACGAAATCATCAAACAGAAATTTTTATGTGAAGCATTGGGAGAAATTCAGGTGAAGGGCAAATCGAAATCGGTGAACATCTTCCGCGTTCAGGCAACAACAATTATTTAAAGACGAGTTCAATAAGAAAGTGCAACACCAAAGGAAATGAAATCAGCGAAGAAAGAATCCATCATCATCTTCTGCGACGGCGCGTGTTCCGGCAACCAGTTCTCGAAGAACAAAGGCGGCTGGGGCGTTGTGTTAAAGTTTGGTGAACATATGAAAGAATTGTACGGCGGAGAAAAGAACACAACAAATCAACGGATGGAATTAACCGCGTGCATCAAAGCGCTGGAAGCAATCAAACAAAATGAAATTCCGATTGAAATATACACCGACAGCGCGTACCTTGTCAACTGCATGAATCAACGATGGTACGAGAAGTGGCAACGTAACGGCTGGAAGAACGCACACAAGAAACCTGTTGAGAACAAAGAACTTTGGGAGAAATTGCTTCTCCTACTCAATGATTTTGAAGTCAGCTTTCACAAAGTGGAAGGTCATGCTGGTGTGGAACTCAACGAGCGTGCGGACGAGTTGGCAAGATTGGGAATTGAAGAGTTTAAATAAAAATCTTTTCTCGAAACCGAAGAAACTGTCAGAGAAGTACTCAATCTCCACCCAGTCAGTGCTGAGTGTTTAATATCAATCGTATTGATGGTTCAGCGAGGACGCTGAACCGAGCGGTCGGGTTCTCGGGCAGTCACGTGGGCTTTGTTTTCCCTTCCTCAAACTCGTATCTTCTTGCCATGAAACCTGTCATCGTCGTTCACCACCACGAAATTACACTCAAGCGGGATAACCGTTCGTACTTCGAGAAGCAATTGATGAAGAACGTTCGCACCGTATTGCTGGGGTTTTGTAAGACATTCGTTCTTCGGGGCGGTTACGGGAGATTTGTCATCGAAGAAATTCCGGAGGAACAAGTTGAAGCAATCGCTCAACGGCTGACGCAGGTGTTCGGTTTGGCGAACATTTGTATCGGTGTGAAAGTCAATCAAAATATTGAGGAGTTCTGTTCGGTCGCAGAGCGATTGCTTACGGGAAGAAAGTTCTCCACCATCAAAGTGGAGACGAAAAGACCGGACAAACGATTTCCCCTCACCTCGGTTGAAGTGAACACACAAGTCGGAGCGTTTTTATGTGTGAAGTTCGGCGTTCGTGCAAATCTGAAACAGCCCGATGAGATATTATTTATAGAGATTGTAGAAGGAGTTGCCTATGTGTATCGCTCGAAAATGCAAGGTGCGGGTGGTTTGCCTGTTGGCGTGAGCGGCAAAGTGCTTTCGCTTCTTTCGGCAGGATTCGATTCGCCGGTTGCTTCGTGGCGGATGATGAAGCGGGGATGCAACGTCAACTTTGTTCACTTCCACAGTATGCCCTACACAAGTCAATACTCAGTTGACCAAGTGAAGCAGTTGGTGAAGATTCTGACCGAGTATCAATTTCAATCCCGGTTATTTACTGTTCCGTTTGCGGACCTCCAGAACGAAATTGTTCTGCAAGCGCCGCAACATTTGCGCGTCATTCTCTATCGTCGTTTCATGATTCGCATTGCAGAAACGATTGCCAGACAGCGTCGAGCAGAAGCATTAATCACCGGTGAAGCGGTCGGACAGGTTGCATCGCAAACGCTCCGCAACATCCGTGTGATTGATGAAGCCGCATCCATGCCGATCCTCCGTCCGCTTGCCGGAATGGATAAAGAAGAAACAATGCACACTGCCCGGCTCATCGGCACGCATGATATTTCTAAAGAGCCGTATGATGATTGCTGTTCGTTCCTTGCGCCGCGTAATCCGGCAACATGGGCGACGATGGGAGAAGTAGTTGACGCGGAATCGAAGTTGAATGTTCCGCAGTTGGTAGAGTTGGCATGGAGTAAAACGACATCGGAAATATTTCTTGTGCAACAGTTACAGAAGGAGAAGCAAGTTGATGAATAGTATAAATGGAAAAAGCAAAATGTTGTTGCAAGTCTTAGTACTCTTTAACTCATCCCCCATCCCCTTCTCTTTTCAAGAGAAGGGGAGCGAGGGGTTGAGTTATGTAGTTTGGAAACGCCACGTACTCGTTCCAACGCTCCTGCGTTGGAATGAAAAGACAAACGCTCAGCGTTTATTCCGCGGAGCGGAATTGGTTGCCGTTCCTACGGAGACCGTAGGAACGAGAGTTTGGTTTTTGACTTTCCTATTGTTTTTCCTTTTTTATGGTTTAATATCCGCCCAACCCTTTACCCGCGAACTTGAATCCATCCCGTTCATTATCGCCAACGACACACTTGCTCAACCATTTACCGGAGGGATTGACGGACCGAATCACCGCTTTGTTGATATTGATGCCGACGGAGACTTGGATTTATTTGTGTTCGATTCAGACCAGAGCGTTGACTACTACTGGAACGAAGGAACGCCACAAGCGCCGGAGTTCAAAATGAAATTGAATGAAATCACTCTCCCTCAGTTTACTGCGTGGTTTTATTTTGCTGACCTGAACGGCGATTCCAAACCCGATCTCTTGTGCGATAACGGCGGGAACGGAATTAGTTTTTACAAAAACAACGGGACGATTCAGGAACCAGATTTCGTTCTTGAAATACACACGATGCTCGACACATCGAACAGTCAGATTCTTGCAGGTTTCCTCAGCGTACCATCGTTCACCGACCTCGATGGCGATAATGATTTCGATTTCTTCACGAGCGATTTCAACGGCAACATCATCCGGTATGAAAATATCGGCACTGCAACAACGCCTGCATTTTGGTACGCTGACGAACAGTTTCAGGGAATTCAGATTCTTAATGACTCGTGTTTGAATAACGGATATGTTCGTTCGTCAGTATCAAACGAACGACATGGCGGAAGTCTCTTTGCGTTTGGAGACGTGGACGGCAACAAAGCGTTAGAATTAATTATGGGAGATATGAACTCGTCCAAATTGTTCTTTATCAAAAATCATGGTACCGCTACCCAGCCGGATTTGTTTTGCACAGGAGATCAGATACTTCCGACGGATGCGCAACTGACAACCGTCTATAATCAACCGAACTTTGTTGACATTGATAACGACCGCGATCTCGATTTGTTCGTCGGGACATTTGTGAATATGGGACAAGCATCGCCTTCGAATCATTCATTCTGGTTTTTTGAAAATCAGGGAGATTCGTTGTTGCCGAATCTTCAACTCATTACGAAAGATTTTCTCACCACACTCGATGTTGGAAAAAATGCTCATCCCGCTTTTTTTGATATCAGCAGCGATGGCTTGCCTGACCTTGTTCTCGGCACTCTCAACGGACAACTTTATTATTTCAAAAATACCGGAACGAACACTGAACCTGCGTTTCGGTTAGAAGATTCCGTTTTCTCCGGCATCAGCGGAAATTTCGCGTACGCTCCGACCTTTGTTGATCTTAACGGAGATGGACGAAACGATTTGGTTCTGGGACGATTCGACGGACAGGTGGAATTCTATTACGGTTTTGATTCAATCATGACCATCTATAATTATCGTCCCGATGATTCGCTCATGACGAGTCAGTACGCTGTGCCTGCCTTTACTGATATTGATAATGATTCCGATTTCGATTTGTTTGTCGGAACATCAAACGGAAAAATCAGATTGTACAGGAATAACGGTAGCGCAACGCAGTTTATTGATACACTTATAACGGTGTCGTTTCAGAATATTGATGTTGGCGAAAATGCAAAACCGGTGTTTGCCGATGTTGATAACGACAATGACGATGATTTGTTTATTGGAAATGCTGACGGCAAATTGTTCTTTTATGAAAACGATGGAACCGGACAGTTTGCGGAACGAACAGATCGCTATGCCGACATGTATCTGATGAAAGAATCAGCTCCCGCTTTTGTTGACGTTGATTCTGATGGCGATCTCGATTTGTTTGTCGGAACATCGAAAGGCGGATTGCATTGTTACAGAAACAACGCGCCGCTTTCAGTTGAAACTCCGGAACCAAACAATCAAGTTCCAACGACGATGGAGTTGTTTCAGAATTATCCCAATCCATTCAACCCTTCTACAAATTTCGGATTTCGGATTGCCAATTTCGGATTTGTGAAATTGAGGATTTACAATGTACTTGGATTAGAAGTTGCAACGCTGGTGAACGAGAAGAAACAACCGGGATTGTATTCTGTTTCTTGGGATGCATCGGGTTTGCCGAGTGGCGTTTATGTTTACCGATTAACTGCGGGAGAACATGTTGTGATTCGGAAACTTCTTCTTGTTCGGTAATTGATGAGTTGTGAGTTGTGATTCAGGATTCAGAATTCAAGATTCATGATGTATGAAATGACTCAAATCATTAATGAAAGTGTATTAACTGACAAAAGGTGGTTTTAGCCACTGAAATCAGGGCTGAAGCCCAAGTTTTTTTAATGTTTTTCTCCCCATCC
>JACPVN010000561.1 GCA_016191715.1 Ignavibacteriota bacterium
CTTATCTCCGATTCTATTTTTGCTGGCTATCGCGGTTCGATTGTCTATATCAGAGTAGTTGATGGAGTTCTGAAAGAACGAGACCGCGTCAAATTCTTCGCGACAAATAAAATATTTGATGCTGAAGAAGTTGGCGTGCTTGAAATGCAGAGAGTTCGAACCGGCGTGTTAAACTCAGGCGATGTCGGGTACCTCATTCCCGGTGCGAAAGATGTGCACGATACCAAAGTCGGTGATACCGTAACGAACGCAGATAATCCCGCCGCAGGACAATTACCCGGTTACAAAGAAGCAAAACCGATGGTCTTTGCCGGATTGTATCCTGTTAACGCAGATAATTTTTCTGAGTTGAGAGATTCGTTAGAAAAACTTCGGATGAATGATGCATCACTTATCTTCGAACCGGAATCTTCTGTTGCTTTAGGATTTGGTTTTCGTGCGGGATTTCTTGGATTGCTTCACATGGAAATTATTCAGGAACGGCTTGAGCGGGAATTCCAACAGGAACTTATTACAACCGTTCCGAACGTCGAATATCGGGTCATCAAAACAAACAAGGAGGTAGTCTTGGTTGATAACCCTGCATTGATGCCCCCGGTCGTGGAAATTGAACTTGTTGAAGAACCAATCATTTCAGCACAGATTATCGCGCCGACCGAATACATAGGCAACATCATGAAATTATGTACAGACCGACGCGGTGTATACAAAAATACAACGTACCTGACTCCCACCCGCGCTGACATTCGATACGAGATGCCTCTTTCCGAAATCATTTTTGATTTTTATGATAAACTCAAATCAACAACTCGCGGTTACGCTTCGCTCGATTACGAGTTTTTGGAATATCGCGAATCGGAATTAATTAAACTTGACATTCTTCTCAACGGAGAATCCGTTGATGCTCTTTCTTCGATTGTCCATCGCGATAAAGCGTATGAATGGGGAAAGAAACTGTGCGGCAAACTTCGCAAACTCATTCCACGCCAAATGTTTGAAGTCGTCATTCAAGCGGCAATTGGAAGCAAGGTTATAGCCCGTGATTCAATTTCAGCAATGCGAAAGAACGTTATTGCCAAGTGTTACGGCGGAGATATTTCAAGAAAACGCAAACTCCTCGAGAAACAAAAAGAAGGCAAGAAGCGTATGAAACAAGTGGGTCGAGTCGAGATACCGCAAGAAGCATTTTTAGCTGTACTTTCAATGGAAGAAGATTAAAAGAAAACTTTATGGCTTACAAAAGAGAAACAAAACAACCAAAAGATACACGCAGTTACACGGAGAGATTCCTTGCGTGGTTAAAAGAAATGGGAATAGTCTTCGGGATATTTCTCATTCTAAACAGCTTCGTCATTGCTTCGTTCGAAGTACCGACCGGCTCAATGGAAAATGAAATTATGACGGGTGATTTTCTCCTCGTGAACAAGTTTGTTTTTGGGGGAACAACTCCTCGAACAATTCCTTTGACGAATATTAAAGTTCCCGCTTTCAAACTTCCGTCGTTTTGGGAAGTCGAACGCGGCGATGTGATTGTGTTTATCTTCCCCGGCTATCGCGAAGAAGTCGAAGCCGATATGTTTGCGTATTATTTGAAACGTTGTGTCGCTGTTGCCGGAGATACGTTGCAAATCCGAAACAGAGTAGTGTATGTGAACGGTGCACCCGCGCCAATTCCTGAGAATATGAAGTTCAATTCCCCAATGATGCACGGGCAGGGATTGGTTGATGAACGAATCTTCCCTAAAGGAGCTCCCTTCAACGAGGATAACTACGGACCGATTGTCATTCCAAAACAAGGGCAAGTTATTCCCCTGACTCCTGAAAATTATTTTGTGTGGGAAACATTTATCAAGCGTGAAGGGCATTCAATTTCTATGCGCGGCGGCCAAATTCAGGTGGACGGACAGACTGTTACAAGTTATACTGTCGGTCGCGATTATGTCTTCGGAATGGGAGATAATAGAGATAACAGTTTAGATAGTCGTTTCTGGGGATTTATTCCAAAGGATGATGTTGTTGGAACACCGTTAATTGTCTATTGGTCATGGAATCCTGATTTATCATTATTAAATATTTTC
>JACPVN010000562.1 GCA_016191715.1 Ignavibacteriota bacterium
CGACATATCTACGTTTTGGACGTTCTGCCTCTTTGCGGACGATGTACATCGGTGCATGTTCAAGGTCGTGGTTGATGAACAATGATGTATCGTTACCACCAATGGTCGTATCAAACCGTGCGAGAAATATTCTGTAAATTGCTCCGATAGTATCTTTCCCGTTTCGCGCCATAGTTTCGCCGCAAACATACAAATCGAGTTTCAGATTTTGAGAGATGGAAACCGGGTGCGGAATACTTCTCCTGTTGAGAATAACTCCCGCCGCGTCCATCATGACAATTTCATTCCGGTCGTAATCGGCGATGTAAATCAATTGGTCGTTTCCAACTACGACAGATACCGGAGTTTCAAATCCTCCGTATGGAGGTGTCACTTCTATATAACTCGTGTCCCCCTGAGTACTATTTTCGTTCGGATTCGGTAGAACGCTTGTATCAAACTTTACGTCGCATCCCGAAATAACAGTAATGAGCAGTAGTGCAAAGATTGCCGTTGAGAAAATCAACTTCATTTCAGAACCCCACCCGCAATGAAATCCGATGCACGCTTCCCAACTCATTGAAATTTGCAAACGCATAATCGAACGTTAATGAAGCAAGCGTGGAAGGAGCTGTTACCCCGAACCCGACGGTTACATCGTTCGCACTCGTCTTGTCTCTTCCAAGAAGCGGTTCGCCAATCGTTCGTTTTACACCTGCTCTGAGCGAAAGCCATTGATTCCAGTTATATTCAACACCCAACCGGACATTTTCTGAGTTGTCGTTCGGGTGATTGAGTTCGAGCGAAGTTGTGATTTTCTGTCCCTCCATCTCAATCGGGTCCCATGCAATTCCGAACTTAAATTGAGTCGGCGGTGAAAATGATTGGAACGAGGTTACTGTCGAATCGTTATACAATGTTACTTCCCCTTTTGGCGCGACATCTGCTCCGAAGTTAGAAACCACAACAGCAAATCGCGTCGAACCGATTCCTGTCCAGTAGTACGTTCCGATATCAACAAGCACTCCGCGCATTTTCAGAATGTCAAGCGTCTCTTCTACATATTTCACCGTCAATCCGAAACTGAATTGGTCGGTCATCGTTCTGCCATAGGAAAGACCGAGCGCTACATCGCCAAACGAAAAATACCTTCCTGTTCCTTTCGGCTGTGTCTCTGTCGTGATTTCCATGTCATCCATGTGCAGACTTGTCAACGACACTCCAACGACATCTGTGGAGGTTACGTGGTATGCAACTCCTGCAAATTCATGTTTGATATCAACAACATATTCTGTGTGAGCAAACACTGCCTGATTATCTCCAAACTGAGTCAGACCGGCAGGATTCCAATAAAGAGCAGAAACATCGTTAGCAATTGCCGTGAACGATTCACCCAATGCCACGCCTCGAGCGCCCGCGCCTATTTTCAAAAATTGAAATGCTGAAATTCCGGCACGCTGTCCGCCCAGGTTCGGAACGAGTTGCGCGTCCATCAATCCTACACAACACAGTACCAGCACACTCAACCAAATCATCTTCAAACGCACTAAACTCTTTCTCATCATCAGAACCTGAAAGATAAACCGAGTAAATACGTTCGTGGATTCAGATACCGGGCGGGATTATACGGGAACGGTTCAACCGGATACGTCAGATCCGGATATAACGGGTCGTTCACCGAAGGACTCGGATATTGTGTGTTGTCTCCGTACTCATACGCCCTTCCCGTAACGGGGTTAATAATCTGTGAGTTTTTGTTATCAAAGATATTTTTGATTTCGAGATTGATTGAGAGTTTACCGAAACTCAGGTCAATAAACTTTTCAACGTTAACATCAACATAAAACCAATCGTCTCCCAACTCTGAAAGCGGATTTTTATAATCGGGTTGGTACATGTTTCTCCCAATGATTGAATCAACATTATAAAGAGAATAATATGTGTAACGTTTGCCCGATTGGTAAAACATTCTTACAAAAACGTTTAGGTTCTCGAGAAATCCTTTTCCGAAACCAAACAGTGGTTCATTCTTTTTAGAGGTGACACCGATGTTCGCGCTGAGTTGTAAGGGTCTGTCAAATATCATCGGGACCTCTTTGATATTTTCTTCCAACCCCTGAGATAAATTGAAGAGCGCTTCATCCGCCGACGAACTTTTTCCTGTCGCATACGAGTAAGAACCCGAAACCGTCGCTCTCAGTTGTTGTGAGAATCTCGTTTTATATTCCACCTCCACCCCGCGTACACGACTGTAATCCTGATTGATGTATGTTGTGAACGAACTGCGTCGTTGGCTTGTTGCCCGAATCGTTCTTGACGTGATGTAATCAAAAATATCTTTGTAATAGGCAGTAACAGTCAGCACATCGCTTTCACCAAACTGATTACGCAAACCAAGTTCGTACGAGACCGTTGTTTCAGGATTAAGATTCGGGTTCCCGACGGTTTGTGAAGATGACCTGGCACTTGTCTTTTCAAGTTTTGAATAGATAAACTGCGGACGGGGCAGTTTTGAAAAGTGTCCGTACGAAAAAAATAACGTTTGATTATCAGACACAGGATGAGAAATTCCAAGTCGCGGGCTCATTCTTGCCTTGAAGCGCGCGCCAAACAAATTCATTGTTTCATCGAAATACCCCTTCACGATTGCCGGCGCTACGTTAATGGAATCGGGAGGAAGAGCGAGAGCGTCATCAACAAATTTTCCGGGGAACCAGTAATCCAATCGTAATCCGAAATTGAGAATCATTCCTTTAATGGTAATATTATCCTGAGCATACAACGCACCCTGATTCGGGAACACGGTATAGACATCATTATTCAATCCGAGCGGCTTGAACCATGGCGAAACAATATCTACCATCTGCATTTCCTGGTAACGATGCTCAATTCCTGCTTTGAATTTATGTTTCTCGGTGAAGTTGTTGGTGAAATCACCTTTGAAAGTGTACTCGTGCAAATTGTGGTCGCGCCATCGTGTAGGATTTCCGACATCATAAAATCCATCGCCGGGAATCACTCCAATAGTATCTTTATTGATATTGTAATAATCCACAGGCAGGGTTACGACGTCACGGAATTCATTGTATAAATCGAAATATTTTCCGTTTGCATCGCCGCGAACATGTGCCGAGTAGCGGCTGAATTTCAATTCATAAAATGCCTTCGAACTTAATGTGTGTGTTAACGCAAATGAGTGTTGGAAATTTTTCTGTGTGAATGTATTAGCGCTGTCCGGAATAAACATAAACTCATATTGAAATCCCGGATTCGGTTCAACACGGTCGAGCGTTGAAGAAACAGTTTGTGAGTTTTGGTCAATGATCAATGAATGAGTAAACGCATACGTCAACTTCACAATGGATAAAGGTCTCCATGTCACCTTCGACAAGAGTGACCAAGCATTGCTTCTCCTTGGTGCATACAACGCATCATCATTGATAAGTGATGAGTTAAGTTGATTCGGAGTAATGAGAATTTTTCTGTTTGTCGGTTTACCATTGACAATTTCAGGTACCCATCGTGTATAACCGTCGGTAAAATTTCCTGAGAGCGTAGTGAAAAATGAAAGTTTCCCGGTTTCATAGCCAAATAACTGGTCGAGCAATAACGGACCACTCAAACTTGCTTCGATAATATCGGTGTTATTCGATTGTATATTGAAGTGGTCTTGCTTGTAGCCGAGCGACCCGCTGAATTTTGGGTCACCATCTTTCGTTGTAATGTTTACAATTCCAGATGTTGCCTGACCATACTCCGCATTGTATCCGCCGGAGATGACTTCTACTTCCTGAATTGCAGAAGGGGGAAGTTGCAAACCGAAGCCCATTCCCGCGAGCGGATCCTGCACCGAAACTCCATCAACCAAGTACGCATTCTCATACGACCTTCCGCCTCGAATGTGAATTTCGTTGTCTGATTGAACAACACCTGCCTGCATCGAAACTACATCCTGAACACTTTTCACCGCGGCAATTTGAATATCCTCACTTGTAACCGAACGACGGCTTTGCGTTTCTTCCAGATTGAACAACGGCTTCTCACCGACAATCACCATTTCCTGTCCGATGCTGAGAACTGTTTCTTCCATCTTGATATCGAGCGTTGTCTTTTCGTTTGCTAAAACTTTCACGGAAGAAAACTGCATGGATTTGTATCCAAGCAAAGAAACTTCGACGATATACGTTCCGGGATTTACATTTGTTATTGTAAACTTTCCATCAAAATCTGTCGCCGCGCCGTAATACGTTCCCTTGACCATAACGTTTACGCTTGGCAACGGCTCTTTATTTTTCGAGTCAACGACTGTCCCGGCTATCGTTCCCTTGTTCTGAGCAGACGCTGTTTCAATCATGCATGAAAGCAACACGAAACTCAGGAAGAGCAGAAGTGTGATTTTCGGAATGAACTGAATTTTTCTCATCGCAAACCAAACTCCTCGAACAGGACATGCTCAAGAAAATCTTTCATCGTGTTAGCCCCGTTCAAGCGATGTAACGGTAAGCCCAAAAAGACGAACGATCTTGCTCCGTCAATCACACCGACATCTATATTTCCACGCGGTTGGGTTTTCCATGTACTTCCTCCATCCGCTGTGTTGATAATCGTACCAAATGAACCGACACACCAACCTTTATTTGTTGTTGAGAACGAAATTCCATTCAAATTCTGAGTAACACCTGTCGGTACAACTACCCAATTAGTACCTCCATTGTTTGATTTGAACACGGTACCCGTTGTTCCCGAAGCCCAAATATTGGAATTATCAAAATAATACAGCGAACGAAAATCTGACGATGTTCCAAGCGTTACTTCAGTTTTACTCCACGTCGCTCCATTGTCTACAGAACTCAAGCGTACGAGTTGGCCTCTGTCTCCGACGATAATAGCATTGTAAGAATCGGTGAAGGAGACCGAGTTCAAATCTTTTAGTGAAATTGCCTGAATCGGATTCCACGTCGTACCCCCATTCGTCGTTGTAAGAATCAACCCGCTATCCCCGACTGTAATGCCAATCTCAGTGGTGGAAAATCTAACAGCATTTAAAGTCCGCCCGGTGCCGCTGGTTTGCGATTGCCAATTCTGCCCGCCGTCAGTAGTTCGAATAACTAATCCGAGATTTCCTACTATAGCGCCATGTGTTGGTGATAAGAAATGAACATTATTCAAGTGGACAAATGTAACCAGCGAACGGTTGTTCCATGATTCACCGCCGTCCGTTGTTTGTAAAATCGTACCGACATTTCCCACTGTCCAGCCGTTGCCGGCATCAAGCATTTGAATCGAGTTCAGAGTATCATTGTTTCCATCCGTTTGTGCTCTCCAATCCTGTCCGTCGTTAGAAGTGTGATAAATAATTCCATTCACACCGCAAGCCCACGCATGTGAACCGTTTGCACTTACAGAACGAAACTCATTTAATGTAACACCATAGACGTAGCGTGTAGGAATTCTGGTGTCCTCCTGCACATGATAAATATATCTGCTGTCCGGTCGTTTATATACGGGACGCATATACAGCGCATGCGTCGAGACATTCGTATTGAATTGAAGATTCGGAAAAATATCCGGGTCGGAAGAATCGGCAAATACATAAGAACCTCCCAGCAATCGAGTATCTCCTTGTGCCGGTAACAATCTGCTCGGCGTTACAAGGTCAACCTGACTGATACTGTCAATCGGGGCGAAATCTTTCAGCGCACCGGAAGGATCAATCGAAGTTTCAAACATAGTCGAATAAATTACTTTCCCCTGATGCCGTGAATTATGGATGTACTCGTACAATGGAATCTGCGCAACGTTCAAACTCGGGTATGGGTCTGTGTACCAGAAAACAACGTCGAACAAATGCAGAGTAAAAATCATCGCCGGGTCATAGAATGGAGGAACATTCTTGCTGATTTTACTATCTTTCTTATCCTGAGCAGAAAGTCCGCGTGCTACATTCAACACTTCATGTTGTGCAAATTGTCCGCCAAGCACTTGTGGAAACATTGACCTATAAAACGATAATGCAGTAACACTATCCGAAACGATGTAATCACTGACAATCAGTAACTTGCCTTGCGGTTTCTTCACAAACCATTTTCCGTTTCCTTGCGGCATACCGATGTAGTGACTCGAATCCCCGGCTACATCTATCGCCTGAATGTAGAATTTATTGAGGTCGTTTAGTTTCAATCCGCCAATCGTACCAACTTTCACAGGCGGAGTGATATAAGTTCCTGTGTAAACATCTGCGTTGACAATTCCTGTTGCTGTATCGCTGACGGAACGGGGAACAACGAGCGAAATGAGTTTTACAGTTCCGGGTAAACTAATTTTGTTTGATGAGTTGATTGTATCATTCAAGCCAACAACAAATTTAGAAATAGTTTGGTCTCCATCTGCATCAGTTCCGTACCATGCAAATGTTACGGCAGTAAATGTTGTTTCAGGTTGTCTGAATGTTTCTGCCTGTGTGTTCGGATCAACAGCGAAAAATATTTTCGGTGGTTGATTTTTTAAGGGCATTGGTTGCGTTGCACCAAGAGGGTCAACAGCGTTTCCGATCCCTGACAAATAGATGTCATTGCCATCAAATGTTCCGTTTTCATTTTTATCCCAGTACGGAGTCGGCGAGAACCGGACGAGCGCGTTTGAGAAAAAGGGTGTGTCTGTTTTTGATTGAGGGACAGGAATAGCGAAGGTATTATCGAGCGCACGAATTGCAATATGGAATGTGTCCCGTTTCGTCAAGAGAGGGAACGCAACAATTGAATCTGTCTTTATTGTAAATCTCCAACCTATTGTATCCGGCGATGGCAAATGTCCCGCAGAATCTAAAAATTTTCCCAACGCGAATAAATATCCTCTGATAACTCCGTCTCCATCTTCCCCCCACCAATGAATCCGTTGACGGCTGTTTCCTTCACGTGTTGTGGAATCAGGATAAATCCAGAAAAACGTTTTCGGTTTTTTATTCGGTAATGGTTTGTCTTCTTCATTTTTACAACCGATGATGAAGACAAGAAGAATAAAACTAAACTGTAGGAATGATTTCATTTAATTACCAGAAACTTTCCCTTCTTGACTTCCCCGTTTGTTCTGTCCTCGACAGTGAAAAGATATAATCCTGTTGCAATTGCCTGGTCATTTTTTGTAATCAAATCCCACGCATGTTCACCGCCGGCAAATTGTGCCTTGGATGAAGCATCGCCAAACTGATTGAACCACTCTATCTCCGAACCATCATACACTGAACCTTCATGTTCAAGTTCTGTCACAACATCTCCAGCTAATGTGTAAATTCTGATAAGGCAACGTTCCGGTAAATTGTAAAAATAAATTTTCCTGAGTCGTTCCTTGCCTCCATC
>JACPVN010000558.1 GCA_016191715.1 Ignavibacteriota bacterium
GGATAGAACGATTGAACTTGCAAAGCAATTCACTTCAAATATCATTCAACATAAATATGACGGAGATATTTGTCAGCGTGAACGGGGATTTGCGGCGGCGAAGGGGGATTGGTTTTTTTACATTGATGCCGATGAAGAAATTTCAGAAGAACTCAAGAATGAAATTCTGAAAGCAATGAATGACGGGGAATCGTGTGAGGGATATTTTGTTCAAAGGAGAAACTGGATTTTCGGGAAGTGGATTTACAACGGCGGATGGTTGCCCGATTTGACGTTTCGGTTGCTTCGGAGAGAGAAGTATGTCGCTGAGTTTGAAGAAGTTCATGGCGGTTTCACAGTTTGGGGAAGTAAGGGAACACTGAACGGTTTTCTCAATCATTATCCGTACGACACAATTGAACAATACGTTGCCAAGATGAATGACTACACTTCGTTGCAGGTTTCTAACAAATTGAAGCAGGCAGGCGGATTGAATATTTCCCGGACGAAAATTATCTTCAGTCCGGTTTCGCATTTCCTGCGGAAGTTTTTTTCAAACAAAGGTTACAAAGACGGGATGCACGGATTTGTTCTTGCTGTGTTGGGTGTGATTTATACGTTTGCTTTGTATTCGAAGTGCAGGGAATATCAGATGCGAGTGGAAGAAGAAAAAGGTTCGTTGCCTCCGGTGACGAATTTGGAGTTGTTGAAGTTTAAGCGACCGGGGGAGATGGTATGAAAGTACGACATAGAAAGAGTGGATTCACAATTGTTAACCACAAAGTGCACAAAGAAGACACAAAGGGATGCGAAGGATTTTCATTTAGTTCTTTGGGTTTTCATTTCCAATGAAGAAGTCTCTCTCATTGGTTATCGCTGTGTATAATGCGGTGAACTATCTTGAGTTTATTTTTGAAGCGTTGAAGCGGCAGACGTACAAAGAGTTTGAGGTGATACTTGCTGATGACGGTTCGGGTCCCGCAATTCGGGAATTGATTGAGCGCGTACGACCAACGGTTGATTTTCCGATACAACATCTCTGGCATGCGGATGTTGGTTTTCGGAAGAATGTTATGCTGAACAATTCCATTCGTACATCGCAAACTGATTATATGGTTTTCATTGATGGTGATTGTGTTCCGCATAAAGATTTTTTGATTGACCATTGGAACAATCGAAAAGAAAATGGAGTGATGTGCGGACGGCGTGTGAATTTCAGTCAGCAGTTTACTGAATCATTATCAATTGAAGATATTCAATTGGGGCGATTTGAAAAACTTTCCATGAAATTATTGTGGGATGGATTAATGGCTCGAAGTTACAATCTTGAAGACGCATTGCGATTTGAATCGGATTGGCTCAGAACATTATTGTACAGAAATAAAGCGAGAATTTTGGGATGTAATTTTTCAGTCGAAAAGAAATGGTTAGAAAAGGTAAATGGCTTCAACGAAGAGTACAAAGCACCGGGAATCGGGGAAGATACGGATATTGCATTTCGATTAGAGTTGGCTGGTGCGAAGTTATATACACTCAGGTATCTTGCACCATTGTTTCATCTCTATCATCCGCAAACAACTGTTGGTCAAGCAAACAAGCGAATATTTGAACGTGTGGAAGCAAGGCGTGAAATAGTTTGCCAATACGGATTACAAAAACTATCTTGATGCCGCATGAACGCATTTTCTATTTATAAACGCATCATACGGTTCGCCCGACCTTACTGGAAACACATCAGTGGCTCGATTGGTTGTACAATATTTTACTCACTCTTCAGCGGCGTTTCCATTTTTCTTTTCATTCCGTTGCTGGATATTCTTTTTCATCCTGAAAAAATGCAACAGCAAGCTATACCGGACAGTCTTGCCGTTCCGTTTGGTTTGGAAAGTTTATTAGGGAATATCAAGGATGCACTTTTGACTTTTGTTTTTAGCGGTACGCAGATGGATGCGCTGTTAAAAATTAACTTGATTATTATCCTCTCATTTTTCTTCAAAAATATGTTCGGATATTTTCAATCGTTTTTGATGAACTATGCTGAAGAAGGAGTTATCAAGGATTTACGCAATGCGCTCTATCGTCATTTGCACAATTTGCCTCTTGCATATTTTTCCAACGAACGAACCGGCGGACTCATCTCCCGAATCGTGAATGATGTTTCTCTCATCAATGGCGGTATCAGCGCATGTTTTGTTACACTGATTCGCGAACCGTTATTAATTATCGTTTATCTTGGTTTGGCAATTACACTCAGTTGGAAACTGACTCTTATTTCTCTTATTGTCTTTCCGTTTGCGTTGTCAATAATTAGTTTGATAGCAATAAAACTTCATAAGGAACGGGGAGTTTCTCAGGAACAATTAGCCGACATCACTTCTGTCTTGCAGGAAACAATTTCAGGAGTGAAGATTGTCAAGGCGTTCGGGATGGAGGAATTTGAAAACAAAAAGTTCAACCGGTACACACGAAAATATTTTGACACGCTTATCAAGATTACCCGTATCAGGGACATCGCTTCACCAACGACAGAGTTATTGAGTGTTATTGCAGGGGCAGTCATTATCTGGATTGGCGGACAACAAGTGTTGATAGAGCAAAGCATGACGGCGAGCGAATTTCTCGGTTTTCTCTTTATCATATTTCAAATCATGCCGCCGGTAAAAGAGTTGACGAACGTGAACAACCGTATTCAGGAATCGAGCGCGGCGGGGAAGCGCATCTTTGAAATTCTTGATACTGAGCCGAGCATCAGAAATTGTGAGAAGCCAAAGTTGTTAACTGAATTTACTTCAGGAATTGAATTTCAGGATGTTACATTTGCATACAACGGAAGCGAGCCGGTCTTAAAAAATATTACACTGAGCATCAAAAAAGGAGAAGTTATTGCCTTAGTTGGTTCGAGCGGGAGCGGAAAGACGACACTCGTTGACCTTGTTCCGCGATTCTACGACCCAATAAAAGGAGCAATTGAAATTGATGGAATAGATTTACGTGAACTTGATGTAAAATCGCTCAGAGATAAAATTGGAATTGTAACACAGGAGACGATTCTCTTTAATGATTCGGTGAAGAACAATATTGCATACGGCTTGGATAACTGTCCGATGGATGAAATAATAGCCGCATCGAAGGCGGCGAACGCACACAACTTTATTATGGAGATTCCGGAAAAGTATGAGAGTACTATCGGTGAACGTGGTGTAAAACTATCCGGCGGCGAACGACAACGACTTTCCATTGCGCGCGCGATTCTTAAAAATCCTCCAATTCTTATTCTTGATGAAGCAACATCAGCGCTCGATACCGAATCAGAAATTCTTGTTCAGGAAGCGATTGACCATTTAATGTCCGGCAGAACGTCGCTCGTGATTGCACACCGGCTATCAACAATCAAACATGCGGATAAAATAATTGTATTAGATGAAGGACGAATCGTTGAAACCGGCACGCACGACGAATTGATTGCTAATCAAAACGGAATTTATTTCAGATTGTTCAATCTTCAGTTTCGTCAATGAGCAATCGGCTGATTCAAATATTGTTTGCCCTGACGGCAACGTCTATTATCTCCATTAACTTTTCGATTGCAATCTCATCAATTACGATGGGAGCCGCTATTATTTTGTTGCTCGGCTCTCTTGTTAGAACACGCTTCTCGACCTACACGCAAACGCCGCTCGATTATTTTATTTTGATGTATGCCGTCGCCGAACTGCTTGCGACGATCTTCTCAGTTGATTCAGCATCTTCACTCTTCAACATGAAACGATTGTTTTTAATTTCGATTTTCTATTTGATAGCAATATCGGTTGATGAAGAATCGAAACTGAAATGGTTGTTCATCATGTTTGTGCTGGTGGCGAGTATGCTTTCTGTCTTTGAAATATTTTCCGTTACGAAGATTGGCGGCAAAATCATGCGCGTTTCTCTTTTTCAATATTTTCTGACAGAAGGAGGAATCAAGATGATTATGCTGCTGATGTTGATTCCGTTTATCATCCATCCCGCAACGCCGAAATTTTGGCGTTGGTTCACAGTAGTTTCCGCCGTTCCGCTTTTTGTTGGATTGATTCTCACGCAAACGCGAAGTTCGTGGTTAGGATTTATTGTCGGCACATTAACAATTGGCTTGATGAAGAGTAAAAAACTCATCTTTGGATTAATACTGCTTGTTGTACTTGTGCTTGCTTTTGCTCCTTCTGATTTTCGTTCCCGTGCGGCGACTATTTTCGACCCGAACATGAAATCAAATCTTACACGTATTCACATGGTCACGACGGGATGGCAAATGTTTTTGGATAAACC
>JACPVN010000578.1 GCA_016191715.1 Ignavibacteriota bacterium
ATTACTCCATTACTCCGCTACTCACAAATTACTTCACAAGCAACATCCGCTTCACATCGGTAAATGATTGTGAAGCATCATCAACACCATTCACAGTCAAACGATAGAAATACACTCCGCTCGTAAGTGACGATGCATCGAAGTTGATTTCATATTCACCCTGCTCAAGTCCTTCGTTGTTCAGAAGTGTTGCAACTTCTCGCCCAAGCATATCATACACTTTCAAAGTTGTCAATCCGAAATCGGCAATCCGAAATCCGAAATTTGTAGAAGGATTAAACGGATTCGGATAGTTCTGCATCAACGCTGTCGTTGTCGGTAACGTTGATTCGTCTTCATCAAATCCTTCATCCTGAATTTTTACTGTCGGTACAGTCCCCGGCACATATTTTACTAATCCCACTTCAGACGCTGTTTTGACCCCAAGTAATCGTACTGCATACGGATTTTTCTTTCCACCCGCAAGTCCCGGAATTCCTGTCGTTACTTGCATCGTATCTATTTGAGAGTTCGAGGAATCAACCGTTGCAGAGAATCCTTCGTTCAATGGTTTGAGAACATTCATCGCGAAGTCACTAAGTTCTGCATACGCTGATGAATTTTCCACACCGAGCGAATCCCAATCGGTCATCAATTGATTCATCCATTCTGCTATCTCTGTCAGAGTCTTTCCATAGACTTTTTTGCCAAGGAGTGAATATGGAGTATCAAAAACCAACTCACCAAAACCGGTTGGCGTTATTCCGACTGCACTTGAAATGATATTGAGATTAAATGCAATTCCCTGTTCCCAAAACCGGTTGTTGAATTGCTTTTTGTCTGCTTTGACAGGACCCTTTAATTTTTTCGCCGTTTTGCCAACCGGACGAAGTGAATCTATCGGATACGATGTTCCTGTATGCGCGGAAGTATAGAATTTTCCAAGGTCTGCCGCTTTTTTGTAAGAAATCCATGCTAATAGTTTTGCACGATTCTTATCCGACTGAGCATTACCAAGGAATGTCGCGCCATTCTTTCCGAGACGTGTAAACACATTTTCTACTGCGCTTGCTGTGTTCGGATAGAGCGATGTTCTTACATTACTTTTGAACACAATCTTCACGGGCTTTTTAGAGAGAAGCGTATCGGCGCTGAATGTTCGGAACTTCTTCGAATCATTGAAGACGCCGAAGTTAACAGTAAACGAAGTTCCTGTTAAAAAATCTATACTTGCACAATTTAAGTTTTCTGAATACGCATAATCATCTTGCGGAACAAGACAAACTGTGTATTGGTCGAAGGGAATGTTCTGGAAATAATAAGCGCCGTTCGCATCAGTCACCCGCGAATCAACGATGCTTCCGTCAACGAGCA
Organism: Ignavibacteriota bacterium; assembly: GCA_016191715.1. Lineage (GTDB taxonomy): Bacteria > Bacteroidota > Ignavibacteria > UBA10030 > SZUA-254 > FW602-bin19. The sequence continues at coordinate 1,354 of JACPVN010000578.1, forward strand.
AGTTCACGGTCCAACCTTCGAGTCCTGTTTCGCTGTCGCGTGTGTAGTTGAAGTTTGCATCCTCATAGACAACTCCGGCAATTCCGCCAAGTTGTGTTTCAACTGAATCGGTAAGGAACGGCATGAACAACACATCCCCTTCCATCTTGGACGCAATCTCTGCCGAATCGGTTGTTCCCCACCAGCAATAGCGGGCATCAATCTGCCCATTGGTTGCGTTAAGAATGTTCAAAGTATTTCCAATGACATTTTGATAATTAAATGTTATCGGCGTACTCGGATTCCGATAGAACGCAACTCCGTAACCACCGGTAAATGTATTGGGAGGATTGTGCGATAGCAATGAACTATTCGAAGCGAATGACCATGGGGCTTTGTAATAAAATTCAATCTTTTCACAATACATTTCCGCTTTGATACGACGGGTTTGATTTCCTGTCACATTAAAGTTCACATCACCACTGTCGAACTCAGATTCGTACAATGAAAGAATTCCCGGTGTACTGTTTGATGATAACGTATTTCCATCAAGCCAGACATTCATCGGTTCACCAACGACATCATTTACTGCATTGATAAACAAGCCACCGCCATCAAGTTCGGTGAAGGTGTTGTTGCGAACAATCAACGAATCTCCTGTTGTAAGTGAATATTGTTGCTTGGCAGAAACAAGATTAAACCGACTGCTTCTTCGGAATTGAAGTTCGTAGCGGTTGGTTGCCATTGAGGCTTCACGGGCTTTTAGATCGTTGGAGGCAACCGTTGCATTGCTGAATGTATTTCCTTCCAAACGTGCAGTTCCGGCATCGCCTTCATTTGTCAAATCAATAAGAGCACCGTCGGAAAATCCGGTAACAGTATTATTTTCATACGTGAACCACTCACCCTCTACAACTGAAGAAGTTTTGAAACCAATAGTTACAAGACTTAACCTTTGTCCACGTCTTACGCTAACCTCATATTTATTCCCTCCCATTAACGTTTGTTGATTTGATGCTAAAGCGGCAGTGCCGGTAAATGTGTTGTCCGATATTTGTGTTGTCAAAGTTCCGCTGGAATCATCAATATCAAACTTGCCATCAGCAAAGTTGGTAAGCGTGTTGTTGGAGAACGTAAGCGATGCGCTTCCGGTTATGCTCTGCGTTTGCATTGTGCCTGCAAGCGTAGCTCTGCCACCTCTTCTAACATTAAGCTCATACTTAGCGCCCCTTGCCATAACTGAATTGCTTCCGAAGTTATTTGCCGCAATTGTTCCTCCGTCGAATGTATTGTTGGAAATATCAACATCAAGCGGAGATGCGCTCTCACTATCCATGTCTATCTCAATGGAAACATCGCCGACATCCGTTATCGTATTTCCTCCTATTCTGACCTTATTAACCAAATCCGGCCGTTCTGCTCTTTTCGATTTCAATTGTATATGCATGATTGCGAAATCACTGATAGTATTCGAATCAAACTGAACAGAATTAAATGTTAGGTTTCCATCAATCAAGAACGGAGTGCTGAATGGACCACCGCCAACGAGAGTATTTCTTTGTATTTTTATTCCATCAGTATTCGGCATGACTTCCGCTCGCTTTGCGCGGTATTGCATAGCAACGAAGTTAGGAATAGCGACACCATCGGAATTACTGAAGATGTTGTCAGAAACATCAATCAAAGAGAAAAGAAGTGAATCCGGCAGGATACCGCATAAGGTTTCGTTATCAAGCAGGACATCAAGCCCGATGCTTGCATTCTGAACTGTATTGTTCGCAACGCGCATTGATTTGATGCGGGCCGCAAGACTTGTTCTTGGTACGACGACAACTAAAAGCCCGATGCCACCGCTTCCGTTGAGATCTATTGTATTATTGCTGATGACATGACTGACCAAGCCAGTCGCAACTAACGTACAATTGGCATCACCTTGTACAACCTTAACTCCATTCCCAATCCAATCCATCGTTACACCATTTATAGTAAGATTGGTTGAATCGCCGGACAGATTCAGTTCGATTCCTGTGAAGGGGAATGAACTACTCAAAGAGAATGCACCGGATTTTGTGTTTGCAAGCTTTTGCATCGAGTACATATTGCGGCGGGTGAGTAACCCCTCCCCGACCCGACCCTTAATTGGGGAGGAAGTTCCTGATTTGAAACTCCCCGAGACAGGATTTCCAATCTGAACTGAGTTTGGCGAACCGGTAACGAGGATGCCATTTGTTCCGGCGGTAATATCGAAATCGGGAATCGAAACAGTTGAACTGGTCGAGAGAGAATCGATAACGACTCCTCTATTCCCGAACACCGTCAACATAAACATATCCGTATCGAACGATTGTGTACCGGAATATTTGTCCTTTACATAGACTCCGATTTCATCTTCATCTGCCGGATTTCCTGTAAGCTGGATGCTGACATCGTTTATCGTAGCACTTCCTCCAAAATCTCCCTGAATACTGATTCCTTTTTTCGTCCAATCAATATCTGTGTGAGAAATGGAAACATTTGTTGTAACACCGGGGTCATTGTTGAATGTTAAATCATAACAGATTTGTGTATTGTTTGAAAATGTGCTTTGTGCTGAAGTTGCTGACGCGAATTTCAACATAGAGCCGCTGGCACGTCGTGCAAGCATAGAATTGTTAAGTGTTGATGAACCAACTTCAAATACAGAAACATTGTGTCCGTTCGGGAAATAGATAGATGAAGTCATTGTAGTATCCGCGCCGCCGAGAATCCGAATCTCAGCATTCTCTCCCATCGAATTGATTGCTGTCCCAACTTCCATCCCTGTAAAAACATTGTTTTGCATGTATAAATACTGACCTTCTCCACTCACACTTACTGCGGTATCTCCTCCGGTAATTGTGTTATCTCTGAGATCAAGTGTCCCGCCGCCGGTGGCGAACGTTTGGTCTTCTACGCTTTTCATCGGAACAACCTGGTACCAAACGACTACAATTCCCTGAGATGTTACCTGCACAACACACACCCAAACGGAAACATACGAACCGACACGCGCATCAACGGTGTATCCGTTCTGTGTCGTAGTGCCGACAACACCGCCGCCGCGAATATCAAGCGTGTCACCAATGTTTCGGACTTTCGCCAAAACACCGCACGTCCATGTACCCATCGGGTCAGGGCGAATCTCTACTCCATACATTCTGAATGTACGAAGCCCATCAACATACATCGCGTACGGTAATCCGGTAATCGGACGAACATTGACGAGTGCTTTTTTGAAAGCAATATTGTACTCCATGTGTACAACTTGCGGTTGTGCCGTCGTCGGTTGGAGAATTAATTCTCCTTCATGATAGACAGAATCGGTTA
>JACPVN010000579.1 GCA_016191715.1 Ignavibacteriota bacterium
AAAATGTTTTTCTTTTTTTGTTATCAAGACACACATATACGCAGTGATAATGGGAAGTCACATACTTTCTCGAAGTAACAAGTCCAAATTGATATTTCCAAATCAAGTGGTTAATGGTAATGAAGTTGAGTTCATCAAGTACAGTTAATATATCTTTCAAATAATTCCAACCCGAAAAAATATACATACTTCCTGAATCTTTCAAAACTCGTTTCACCTCTGTCATCCAATCAAAAGTGAATTTTAAATATTCCTTTCCATGAATTTCAGTGTACCCGTCAAGGACACGAGATGATTTTCGGTTATAATTTTCTCGCTTTGCTTTGAAATCAATACCAAACGGAGGGTCAGTAATTACAAGGTCAACTGTCTTTGAAGGAATGATTTTCATACCTTCAATACAGTCTAAATTGTAAACCTTATTGATTTCAAATTGTGGTTTCATTAAAATTAATTGAAATTGATGTAAGACTATTCAAAATATTGTTAATTGTGTTCTATGAGAAAGTAACCAATGCTAACTCAAATTCCAAAGCGCTCAATAAGTCGAAAGTTTCTTGAACCGTCGTCTCAGGAAAAAGTAAGAAATTCCCACAGCCGCCAACGCGCCGATGGCGTCAGCAAGCATGTCGTATTTATCCAAATGTCTCCCCGGTACAAAACTCTGATGAACTTCATCTGCAACGCCATAACTGATTGAGAGCAAGGAAGATACAACAACTCGTTTCCACGTTTTCATCTGCTCTTGTTTGTTTGATTCTAATGCACGAAAGACTAAAAAACCGAGAACAAAAAAGACTCCGATGTGCAACAACTTATCAACGGAAATAAATTCGAACTTTGGTAACCGAACCGAGGGAAATGATGAGGCAATGAAGATAATGATTGCCCATGCGAACGCCGGAAAGCGAAAGCGAAAAAAATGTGACCGGATAAAACCGCTCAGATTATCCCCAACTCAACTTGACGAATTGCTTCCGGTAAATAATTCTGAATATCTGTGGCTAACAGACTTCTCTCACCAAACTTCTCTTTTGCAAGGTCGCCTGCTTTACCATGAAGAAACACCCCGCTCCAAGCCGCATCATCTACATTCATGCCTTCTCCCCATAAACCGGCAATCACGCCAGCCAAAACATCACCGGAACCCGCCGTCGCCATTCCCGGATTTCCCGTTGAATTGATGAAAACCGTTCCATCAGTTGTGGCGGTTACAGTTGGGGCGCCTTTCAGAACCACGGTTATTTTGAATTCCTTTGCAACTCGTTTAGCAATCTCAACTCTATTCTTTTCAATTTCCTCTGATGAAAGATTTATTATTCTGCTTAACTCGCCCATGTGCGGAGTTAGGATAACTTCCTTCGCTTTCCTTTTTTTCAAACATGAAGGATTTTCTGCAATTGCATTCAATCCGTCTGCATCAATCAGCATGGGCTTGGTTGATGTTGAAACAAGATGTTGAATCAATCGTTGTGTTTCCTTATTTCTGGAAAGTCCCGGACCCAAAACGAAAACGTCAGACCACTGAAGATGCTTTTCAATCGCCAGTAGGGATGTTTGGCTTAAACTTCCTTCGTCGGTTGCATCCAATGGTTCGGTCATAACTTCTGTTAGTTTCTTTGCAAGAATCGAATAGACTGACTTTGGAGTTCCGAGAACAACTGCTCCTGCTCCTGCTTTCATTGCAGATTCAGAAACCATCGCCGCCGCGCCTGTTAATCCGACAGAACCGGCTAACACAAAAATCTTTCCAACGCTATGTTTATGAGCATTGTAAGGACGAACCGGCAGTTTTGCCTGAACATCCTTTTGCTCAATTATGTAAGTTTGAAATTTTCCAACGACAGATAAATCGGTAGGAACACCAATATCCACAACCTCTAATTGTCCGCTGTAATTTCTTCCTTGATTGAGAGTTAGTCCGGTCTTCTTGAAAGACATTGTCACAGTCAAACCGGCTTTAAACGCAACACCTTCTGTAACTCCGTTGTCGGAATTTACCCCCGATGGAATATCAATGCTAACTTTCCGCGACGGAAGTTCGTTCGCCCACTCAACCAATACTTTGTACTTTCCTGTCAACTTGCCCTTGAATCCAGTTCCGAATAAAGCATCAACTACGAAATCGGGTTGTTGGAGCATTTTCAATTTTTTCAAAGAAGAAAATGAAACTAATCTCGACCAGGATTTATGGGATTCTCTTGATTGCCTTGATTTACTTTTAAGAGATTTAAGGATGTTAAAGTTTGTGAGTGGGTCTCCTTTCAGTTCGCTTGGTTTACAAGTGAGAATAACCACTACCTTCGAACCATGAATCAACAAATGCCGGGCTACCACAAACCCGTCTCCTCCATTATTTCCTTTACCACAAAGAACGTAAATGAGTTTACCGGATAAATCCCCAAAATGCTCGTTCATCTTTTGGACAACGCTTTTCCCGGCGTTCTCCATCAATAACAGACTTGGGATTTTGAGCGTGTTAATGGCATAACCATCAAATGCACACATTTCATCTGATGTGACGGCAAGTTCCATGTTAGAACACGTTTGTTATCGTGTTCAGCAACGTTGAGGGAAAGATTCCTAATTCAAAAATCATAAAGGCAACAATGGAAAGCATAGCCAAACTCAAGCCTGAAACCCGAACAGGCACATCCATTCCGCCTTCTTTGAAATACATCATCACAACAATTCGGAGGTAGTAATATGCTCCGATTGCGCTTGTGAGAACTCCGAGAATAGCAAGCCACGTCAGGTCGGCATTCACTGCGGCGGCAAAGACGTAATACTTTCCGAGGAATCCGGCAAAGGGAGGAATCCCGGAGAGCGAGAACATAAAGATTGCCATCAACGCAGCAAGAAACGGCTTCTTGTTTGAAAGTCCTGCATAATCATCAATGGTAAGATTCTTTTCGTTTTCTTTTTCAAGCAAAGAGATGATGCCGAACGCACCGAGATTCATGAATGTATACGCCGCGAGATAAAATATGACGCCTGTTTTACCTAATGCATTTGCGGCGGCAAGTCCGGCGAGCATATATCCTGCATGAGCGACGCTTGAGTACGCCAACATTCTTTTTATGTTTGATTGAGAAATAGCAACGATATTTCCGAGAATCATCGAAGCCGTAGCAATAACTGAGAGGGCAAGTTTGAAATTCTCGCCGCCAAATGCCTGATGAGCAAATACCAGAATAAATGCAGAGAACGCCGCCGCTTTCGCTCCTGTTGACATAAATCCTGAAACAACCGTCGGTGAACCTTCATACACATCGGGAACCCACATATGAAAAGGAACTGCGGCAACCTTAAAGGCAAATCCAACCATGAGCAAACCAAGTCCGGCAAGAAATATCTTTTGAGACATTAAAATGGATGCATTTTGTACTATCATGAAGAGATTTGTTGTCCCTGCGCTTCCATAGATGAGAGCAATTCCATAGAGGATGAATCCGGTAGCAAATGCGCCTAAGAGAAAATACTTTATCGCCGATTCATTTGACTTCTGATGCTGACGTAAAAATCCGGCAAGGACATATAAGCAAATTGACATCAATTCAATTCCAAGAAAAAGAACGATAAGGTCATTCGCCGCCGCAATCAACATCATCCCAAGAACAGCAAACAGGATGAGCAGATAAAATTCTCCGAGACGTTTGTACATCTTTTGTAAATAATCTCTTGAAAGAATGATGGTAAAAAGTGCAGCAATTATAAATAACATGGCAAAGAGACTTCCGAATCCGCCAACTGAAACCATTCCGCTAAATGCCACACCACGCCAACTGAGCGTATAAGCAGAAATAACGCCGCTCATAATTAAGCCGAAAACACTTACCCAAAAACTAATTTTTTCATTATCTTTGAGAAGCGATTCAATAAGAAGAACAAGAAGCGAGAGAATGGTGACTGATAATATCGGTAGTATTGATGTAAGTCCGTTGTCCACTAAGTGCATTTCAATTTCAGGGAAAATACGATTTCTTTGTAATTTTGGCTGAAAAGGTAGGAAAATCTTACATAAGAAACAAA
>JACPVN010000559.1 GCA_016191715.1 Ignavibacteriota bacterium
AATTGTCCCGTTACATCTACTACTTCTCCGATGAAATACAAACCGGCGATATTCTTTGCTTCCATTGTCTTTGATGATAGTTCGTTTGTGTCAATTCCTCCACACGTCACTTCTGCGTTCGAGTAGCCCTCCGTCCCTGTCGGTTTGAGTTCCCACTTATGCAACTGTAAAGCAATTGCTGAAAGATTTCTGAGCGAGTAGCGATTCATCGGCATCGAAGGAGCAAATCGTTCACACCATAATCTCACAAATTGTTTCGGGAACAAATCAGAAAGAACCGATGTCAGTTCTTTGGTCGTTTGCTGTCGTTCTTTCAGATACGGATGAAGTTCAACATCTGGAGAAAGATTAATAGAAAGAATATCATGCGGATTCCAGTAGGAAGATATTTGAAGAATGGCAGGACCGCTCAAACCCCGATGTGTGAAGAGGATATTTTCTCTGAACGAAACTCCGTTGCACGAAATAATCGCATCGAGCGAAACGCCGCTGAGTTCTGAAAAGAAAGCGACATCTTTTTTACTGAAAACCAGTGGCACAAGTCCCGGTTTGGTTTGTGTTACGTTCATTCCGAATTGTTTTGCAATCCTGTAGCCTAAATCCGTTGCACCGATTTTGGGAATCGAAAGCCCACCGGTTGCAACGACGAGTGAGTCAGAAGCAAATTCACGTTTGTTTGTTGTTGCAATATACTTCTCACCTTTTCTTACTTCATTGATTATACATCCCGTAATAATTTCAACACCGGCATCCCTTGTTTCATTTATCAACATATCAAGAATTTGCAGGGAAGACCTGTCACAAAACAACTGACCCAATTTTTTCTCATGATAATTGATTCGATGCTTTTCAAGCAAAGCGATGAAATCATCAGGCGTAAACCGCGCAAACGCTGATTTGCAAAAGTGAGGATTCTCTGAAATGTAATTTGCATGACTCGCATTGATGTTAGTAAAGTTGCATCGCCCGCCTCCCGAAATGCGAATTTTCTCGCCGATTGTTTTGTTCCGTTCGAGAACAAGAACAGTTCTTCCCCGTTTGCCTGCTTCAATGGCGCACATCAATCCTGCGGCGCCCGCGCCAAATATGATTACATCGTACATGACACAATATAAGAAATGCGTTCGGCATAATTTCTTGAACTGGAATATCGCCAATGGGTTACTTTATGAACATAACATTTTCTTACAGATTATTATGGATGTATTCTATGTTCTGATGCATCATTTTTCGAATGATGGATTGTTTGTTGAGTTAAGGACGCGGTGCGTCTTGAATTACATTCCTACGCCTGATAATTGATTGGGGGCGTCGAAACGAGATTATTATCTGATGTTACGCAAACAGAATAATTCATTTACAAAAACCACGCGTAGGTGTCATTCCGAATCCCGCTTTAGCGGGGTGAGGAATCTCGTACCTATTAAAATGGTACAAAATTAAAGGTTTGAGATTCTTCACTTCGCTACGCTCATTCAGAATGACACTCTGGGCGAGAAAGAAAATCAATATTTAAAGAGTCGTGCGTAACATCAGTTATTATTTTTTGCGGGCTGGAAGATTTGCCTCTTTAACTTTTGCCATTTAATCCATCGCTTTATTTAAGAATTTATCAAAGGGATAAAGCACCTTGAAAACCTTCGCTGAATGCGAAAGAAAATCCTTGCTTAATATCTGCTCGTCGGAAAGATTATGGACGGCAAGCATACTTTTATATTTCAGCAATTCAATTTCTGGATGGTCTGGAGAATATCCTTGTGGTGCTTTTGAAAGTTTTTCACCTTCAATTTCAAAATACCTTTTGAAATCACTGTTGTTTATAATTTTCTTGAACTCTTTGCTGTTGTAGTAAATTTCTTTCCTAATCGCTTTAAGCCAATTTGATTCGGGCATATAAGCACCACCTGCAAGAAAACATTTGTTTGGCTCTATGTGAATATAGTAGCCGGCACGGCTGTGAACTCCTTTACTTCCTGCCTTAATCAGATGTGCCCCGAAATTTGTTTTGTATGGTGTTTTGTCTTTTGAAAAGCGGGTGTCTTTGTAAATCCTGAACACACTTTTTTTGGCGTCTATACCGATAATTTGCTTATCAAATTTTGCAATTTCGAGAATGAGATTGCTGATAAAATTTTCAAACTCCGCTCTTGCTTCTTCATACCGTGGTTTGTTTTTGCTGAACCAATCACGATTGTTATTTTTTTCCAATTCGGTTAAGAAGTCAAGAATTTTTTTGCTAATCATTAGTTCCGCTTTGGAAAAAGTTATTTTGTACCGGTGTTATTTAAAACATAGGTTTCAATGCCTTTAATTCCCATTGTCCAAGATCCCTTGAACATTTCTTTGGCTTCTGTTTCCTTGTTTTCTTCAACATCAAAAGTGGCTGACCATTCTACGGATGATTTTCCGTTGCCCAAGTTATTCACTTTCATTGTTCCAAAAATATTTTTTACTGGAATCATATTTTGTTCGGGAATAGAGTACTGAAAAATTCGGTTTTGATAATCAACCTTTTCTATGTTCTCTGTGAACTCGCCTGCTTCTGTTCCGCAAATTCTTTTGTTGCCTTCTACACGGCAGGATTGTATGACTGGAGCAAACCATTTATCTACTCCATCTACTGCACCGATTATTTTCCATACTTTTTCGGCAGATGCATTTACTGCTACTGTTACTTTTTCATCTGATTTTTTCATTTATGCCTGTTTTAAATTGTTAATGTGAAATTATTGACGGTGTAAATATAACAAAGGAAGGTAAGGTAAGTTTGTCGGATTAGTTCGAAGATTTGTTTTTTTGGCTCAAACGATACTTTGTAGGTGAAACATTATGTTTTTCTTTAAATGATTTAGAAAAATGTGCTACATCATTAAATCCGCAGTTGTATGCAATGTCGCTAATCCGTTGGTCAGTAGATAGGAGTAATTCAGTCGCTTTTTCAATTTTTTTATTTTTGATATAGCGGGCGGGACTGTCATTGAATATTTTTGAAAACTCTCTTTTAAAAGATGAAACGCTCAAGTTGGTTAGTTGAGCTAATTCTGTTATGGAGATGTTTGAGAATAAGTGAGAATTGATGATTTTTCTGAAAGTATAAACGGTTGGTGAAAAAAGTTCAGACAGGATTTGTTGTACAACAGGAGCGTCTTTTGTTTGATTTAATAACAGGATAAGTTCCTTCAATTTTAATATGAGAAGTTCTTCATTTACAAGTGTCGGATTTTCAAAATAAAATAGTATTCCTTCAATATATTTTTGTAGCAATGGGGTGCTCTTGATTTTCCCCATACCGTTATTCATCGGATTTCTTTTTGATTCCTGAAGAAATTTTGGAAGTTCTTTGTCGTATATTCTTTTTAAAATGTCTGGATGAAAATGTACTGCAATAGCTTCATATCTTTTTGATGTGGCAGAGGTAAACATTTGGGAAAGATAATTACCGCATTTCATAAGTACTGATTCCTTTGCAGGAATTCTTAGTTGCTTAATTTCAGAAATGGAATTATACTCACCTTCGATAATATGTAAGAAGCAAGCTTCATTAGGCATTGGATTGGGCTTTTTGAATGGTGGAATCAAAATAACTTTTTCAAAAAGCATCTTGCCAAATAAATCAAATTGTTTGTGTTCTATTATCATTGTGCAAATATAATGTGTTTAAAGAAATTATCAGTTGCTTAAATAAGAACCATCTGTCTAAACGCATTGCTTTGTGAGTGGGTAAATTTGGTTCTTTTGACTTTGCCCTGTCTGCTAAAAAATAAAAAGGGCAAATGGCAATGTGCCAAATGTGCGGTGGCAAAAGATATTTTCAAAAACGCGAAGCGTAGGAACAAGGAGAACACAGTAATTACTTCGTGAAAGTAATCAATAGTTTCCTATTAGTCTAACATTTTTTTGAAAGTAGATTAGCTTTCCCATGTTCCACTCACTACCTCCCCGAGACACAGAAAAGAGTTGACGCTCAGTTACAATCTATATGAATAAGAGAGCGATACTTCATGGCTCTCGTGGTACATCATGTTGATGGAGATTTGTCGCTACCCTGAATCGTCCTCATTTTTTTACACGTTTTGCAAATTCCCTTTCGTTCGGCATAGAAATTTTCCGGCTCGGTTGTTCCGCAGTAGCGGCAACAATGCGGCATCCGGTAATTATGTTTGGTCACTGTCGCATCGCCGTGACGATACTGCCGCATGTAATGTTTCGAGCAAAGTCCGCGCGCAAGTATCGGTTGGTCACAACTTTCGAGACCACACATCGTTCCGTTCATCTCTGCTTTTCCCTTGTTGGTTGATGTTCTCACAAAAACATTTCATTGATTTGTTCGACGACGATTTTCTCTGACTCATCTTCCTGCTTTTGCTCTATCATTTCATTGAACAATTTGAAAAGCGGTTGTTGCATCGCATCGGTTCGTTCCCGATAAAACTCAACGGCATGTTTCTCTTCTTCCTTCAAACGATTCAGTTCGTCCAATAACTGCGGATTCATTTTGTATTGAGAGTTTATCATACACTGTTCCTTTTTGATGTTTCTTGATTAACTTTTTGTATTCTCCGGTCGCAATGAGCGAACCGCCGCACCTGCCTGCCACATCTCCGAATTTTTCCACTCGTCTAATTCCTGCTGAAGTTTCTCGCGGTAATCCGGCGCACTGCATGTTTCGAGCACCCGTTTCGTTTCCACGCCCGATTGGACATCACGGTAGAGCAACTCGAACAGCGGCTTTACCGCAGTTTCAAATCGTTTCGACCAATCAAGCGCGCCGCGCTGTGCCGTTGTACTGCATGCGGCAAACATCCAATCCATTCCCCGTTCACCGACGAGCGGATACAAACTTTGCGTTGCTTCTTCTACCGTCTCGTTGAATGCTTCGCTCGGCGAATGTCCCATTGCGCGGAGCGTTTCATACTGCGCTTTCATCAACCCGGCAATTGCACCCATCAACACTCCACGTTCTCCGGTAAGGTCGCTGAACACTTCGTTCTCAAATGTTGTCGGGAACAAATATCCCGAACCGATTGCAATTCCCAACGCCACCACTCGTTCATGAGCTTTTCCGGTTGCATCCTGAAACACCGCGTAACTTGCATTGATACCGCTCCCGGAAAGATAATTCGAGCGAACTGTCCTTCCCGCTCCTTTTGGCGCGACAAGAATGACGTCAACATCAGAAGGCGGGATAACTCCCGTCTGTTCTTTATAGACAATGGAAAACCCGTGTGAAAAATACAATGCTTGTCCTGCTTGGAGATTTTTTTTCACTTTCTGCCACTGCTCTTTTTGTCCCGCATCGGAAAGCAAATACTGAACGACCGTTGCTCGTTTCACTGCTTCTTCCAAATCAGTGAACAGAGTTTCGTTTTCTTTCCATCCGTCAGCGAGTGCGCGTTCCCAACCGTCGCCCCCTTTCCTTTGACTGACGATGACGTTGATTCCGTTGTCGCGCAGGTTCAGCGATTGTCCCTGTCCCTGCGGACCATATCCTAAAATTGCAACTGTTTCATTCCGAAGAACTTCCTGCGCTTTCGCCAACGGAAATTCTTCCCGCGTTACAACCTCTTCGTGGATTCCTCCAAAATTAATTCTTGCCATGATTTTTTCTTTCTTATTTGATTATTTAATGTTATTCAAAAACATGAACATATTCCTTGTCATTCCTGCGTGCCAAAGGCATCCCTTTGGGAAATGCAGGAATCCATACCCCTCACGACAATAATTGGATTCCCGTTCGCACGGGAATGACAGTTCTGTTCCGCTTTATATTACTTAATTACACATCACCTTGAAATTCTCTTTTCAAAGCAACTCTGCCAGTTCGTGCAAGTTCTTTGATACCAAACGGTTTCAGCATCATGATGATTGCATCAACCTTCTGCTGACTTCCGGTCGCTTCCAGCGTCAACGTGCGTGGGCTGATGTCCACTACTTTTGCCTGAAAGATTTCACTGATTTGAATTATCTCGGAACGGGTTTCCGGCGAAGTATTGATTTTCACCAGCACGAGGTCACGCTCAACAAAACTTTCAAACGTTAAATCAAGTACGGTAATCGTATCAATAAGCCTGTTCAACTGCTTGACGATTTGCTCCATCACAAAATCATCACCGCGCGTCACAATCGTCATGCGAGAAATATCTTCCTCTTCTGTCGGACCGACCGTGATGCTTTCAAGATTGTAACCCTTCGCCGCGAACAATCCGGCAATCCTGATGAACGCTCCATACTTGTTCTCGACGAGAATGGAAATCGTGTGCTTTTGAAGATGCAATTCTCCGTTGCCATTCGATTGTGCACTATGCGAAACTTGGATTTGCGGCATAGTTCTCCTTTCCTTTTTCTAACGTGAACATCGTTCTTCCGTTTGTTTGAGGTAAAAACAATTCGGGATTATCAAGCATGTCATCCACCGTTTTTCCTGCGGGCAACATCGGGAACACATTGTCTTCTTCCGCAACAACAAACTCGATGAAGACAGGACCATCGTTGTATTCCATTGCTTGCCTGATTGATTGTTCCGCTTCTGAAGGGTGAGTGACGCGGGAAGCAGGACACCCATACGCTTCAGCAACTTTCACAAAATCCGGGTTTGATAACTTCACGTGCGAGTATCTTTTCTGCCAGAACAATTCCTGCCACTGACGCACCATTCCGAGATAGCCATTGTTGATGACAAAAATCTTGAGAGGAATGTTATGCTCGACGACGGTTGCAAGTTCCTGAATATTCATTTGAAATCCGCCGTCTCCGCTAATCGAAATAACAGGAACATCCTTCCTTCCGAACGAAGCGCCCATCGCCGCGGGAAGTGAAAATCCCATCGTCCCCAATCCTCCTGAACTAATCAGCGACCTCGGATGCAACCAGTTAATAAACTGCGCCGACCACATTTGATGCTGACCGACATCAGTAACAACCACTGCGTTTCCTTTTGTGACTTTTCCGATTGTTTGAATAACATCCTGAGCGCGCAACTCTTTTTTCTGTTCATACCGCAACGGATGTTCCTGCTTCCACTCACTGATTGTGTTCAACCATTCTTCTGTCTTGAGCGGTGAAACAAGTTCGTTTAGTCGTGTGAGAATCCGTTTTACATCGCCGACGATGGGAACATCAACAGGAACATTTTTCCCGATGACTGCAGGGTCAATATCTATGTGAATTTTCTTTGCTTCCGACGCGAACGATTCTACCTTTCCGGTTACTCTGTCATCAAATCTTGCACCGATTGCAATCAACACATCGCACTTGCTCACTGCGATATTTGAGTACCACGTTCCATGCATTCCCAGCATACCGAGCGATAACGGATTATCTTCCGGAAATGAACCGAGTCCGTGCAATGTTGTCGTCACCGGACATTTCAACTTCTCCGCTAACTCTCTCAACTCGTCTGATGCGTTGGAGTTGATCACACCGCCGCCAACATATAACACCGGGCGACTTGACTGACTGATGACTTCCGCCGCCTTTTTTATCATCATCATGTGTCCGTCAAGCACCGGCTTGTAGGTTCGTAACTCCACTCGTTCAGGATATTCAAACACAGTTTTTTGTGCCATGATATCTTTCGGCAAATCAACAAGCACGGGACCCGGTCGCCCGGATGTTGCAATGTAAAATGCTTCTTTGATTGTCTTCGCCAAATCGCGGATGTCACGCACAAGATAGTTGTGTTTTGTTATCGGTCTTGTAATTCCGACAATATCAATTTCCTGAAACGCGTCGTTGCCGATAAGTTTGAGCGGCACTTGTCCCGTGAACACAACAATCGGAATGGAATCCATCAACGCATCCGCTATTCCGGTAACGGTATTTGTTGCGCCGGGTCCTGAAGTAACCAACACAACACCGGGCTTGCCAGTCGCTTTCGCGTATCCCTCTGCCGCATGAGTTGCGCCCTGTTCATGCCGGACAAGAATATGTTTGATTGTTGATTGACCGTAGAGCGCATCATAAATTCCGATGTTCGCTCCGCCAGGATAACCAAACACCACTTCAACTCCTTCCGCAATCAGGCATTGAATAAAAATCTCCGAGCCGGTCATTTCTTTCCCGCCTTGCATAACTTGCTTTGATTGCGGGAATCCGTTCCTTTGGGATTTGAGAGATTGTTCATGAACAAACATTTTGTTTTCCTTTATGATTGTAGTTGATGCAAATTCAAATCGGTAACAGCGCCAAGACTACTACTCGAAACAAGCGATGCGTATTTGGCAAGAACGCCTCGTGTATATCGCGGTGCCGGAGGATTCCATTTCGTGAGGCGAAGTGAAAGTTCACTTTCAGAAACATGCAAAGTAACAAGCTGTTGTTCAGCATCAATCGTGATGGAATCATTTTCCTCAACGAGAGCGATTGTTCCGCCGACTGCTGCTTCCGGCGAAACATGACCGACGACCATCCCGTACGTTCCGCCGGAAAATCTTCCGTCTGTAATCAATCCGACAGAATTGCCAAGTCCCGCGCCGATAATTGCAGAAGTCGGAGCGAGCATCTCCCTCATGCCCGGTCCGCCTTTCGGTCCTTCATACCTGATGACGATAACATCTCCCGCTTTTATTTTTTTTGAAAGAATTGCTTCAAGACAAGTTTCCTCCGATTCAAACACACGAGCGGGTCCGGAGATTGTAAGATTTTTCACGCCTGTAATTTTTGCAATGGCACCTTCAGGAGCGAGATTTCCCCGCATGATTGCTAAATGCCCCTGCTGATATAACGGTCGCTCCCACGAACGAATCACTTGTTGATTTGTTCGCGGCGATGATGGAACCGATGCAAGATTTTCGGCAACAGTTTTTCCGGTGATTGTCAACTCGTCTCCATGAAGCAAACCATGTTCAAGCAGGATTTTCATGACTTGTGGAATTCCTCCCGCCGCATGAAGTTCCGTCGTGACGAAATTACCGGATGGTTTCAAATCGCAAAGTACAGGAACGCGTTTTCTGATTTCTTCAAAATCATCAAGCGAAAGCGGGACATTCGCCGTGTGTGCTATTGCAAGAAGATGGAGGACGGCATTCGTTGAACCGCCAATCGCCATAACAACGGCGATGGCATTTTCAAATGCTTGACGGGTGAGAATTTGTTTTGGGAAAATTTGATTGCGGATTGCATGGGCGAGAACAATAGCAGACTGAGAAGTGCTTTCTTCTTTCTCAGCATCTTCAGCCGACATTGTTGATGAGTACGGCAAACTCATGCCGAGCGCTTCGATTGCTGACGACATCGTATTCGCCGTAAACATTCCTCCGCAAGAACCCGCTCCGGGGCAAGCATGTCGTTCGATGTTGAACAATTCATCTTCGCTCATCTTCCCCGCGCTGAATTGTCCCACCGCTTCAAACGAACTCACGACTGTTAAATCTTTCCCGTTCCAATGTCCGGGCTTGATTGTTCCGCCATAGACAAAAATTGCCGGAATGTTTAACCGTGCAATTGCGAGCATCGCGCCAGGCATATTTTTATCGCATCCACCGATGGCGAGAAGTCCGTCAACACATTGCGCCTGACAAACTGTTTCAATCGAGTCGGCGATGACTTCACGCGAGACAAGCGAGTATTTCATTCCCTCCGTTCCCATCGAGATACCATCGCTGACAGTGATAGTTCCGAAGAGTTGCGGCATCGCACCGGCGTTTCTCAACGCGCCCTCTGCACGCTTCGCGAGTTTTTCTAATCCGATATTACAAGGAGTGATTGTGCTGTAACCATTCGCCACAGCAACGATCGGTTTACGAAAATCATCATCACCAAATCCGACAGCGCGAAGCATGGCCCGGTTCGGAGAGCGTTGCACGCCTTCGGTGATTTGTTTACTGCGGAAGTTTTCTGTTCGTTCGGTTTTCATTCGGGTTCATTCTGTTCAGACAAAAAATAACTCTTCGTCCGCCAGAGGAACCTTGCTTAACCGATATTTTTATTTGTATGTGGTGTGGCTTGTGAACCTCTGGCGTATTCTTTAGAATACTACTACTACGAGGTTTACAATTACTACGGAAATGATAATGGAAATAACAGCGACAGGTCGAACGATGCCAACGACTTTCGGGAGAGAAATGAGGTTGATATTTCTGTTATGTTCCAACATTGGATTTTTGTGTGGGGAAAGTATAAAGAAATCTCTTGTACAAATCAAGTGAAGTGTACTATAAATTTTTCCGATTTGTAAAAAGTAAGCAAAATTGTTTTTGATGCCGTGATTTTGTACAATTTCCCATAAATATAATATTGAAGATTCTTTATGAAACGTTCGCTCCATATTTTTTTTATACTAATTCCATTTTTCTCTGCCCTTCTCTTTGTTCTCACATTTAGAACAACCGAACCACTTGTTCACATCTCTCACCAATCAGCCGGGTTGGATAACGACTGGTTCATGTCGCAGAGAAGTTATCCTAAGAATGAGATTCCAAGAAATGCTCTTACCAAAGCAAAACTGCAAATGAACGCGTTCAGAGCGACGGCGAATAACTCTACGGGTTCTTGGACACTTGTCGGTCCTTCGAACATCGGCGGACGCATCACGGCAGTTCTTATTCATCCGACCGACCCGAATATTGTGTATGCAGGTTCTGCATCGGGCGGAGTTTGGCTCTCGACTGATTTCTGTACGACATGGGAAAATATCTTTAACGAACATTTCTCCATCGGCGCACTTGCGTTCGACCCGCTCGACCCGAACATCATGTACGTCGGAACAGGCGAGGCGAATCCCGCAGGCGTTGCTACCTATCCCGGAAACGGAATCTGGAAAACAACCAATGCAGGAACGAGTTGGTCAAATATTGGTTTGGAACTGACCGGACATATCGGAAAAATTGTCGTGAATCCTCTCAACACTCATGTCATCTATGTAGCGGCATTAGGAATGTACCGTGGTAAAACTCAGGAGCGAGGTATTTATAAATCAACAAACGGTGGGACATCCTGGAACAGAGTTCTTTTTCTCAACGACACGACCGGCGCGACCGACCTCCTTCTCGACGCAACCGATACAAACAGGGTGCTTGCCGCGATGTGGACGCGTTACCGCACTCCGCAAACTAGTATTATTTCCGGAGTTGCATCAGGAGTATTTCTTTCGACCGACGGCGGATCTTCCTGGAATCTTGCAGAAGGGTTCCCGTCCAACGACCCGAACCTCGGACGCGTTGCTCTTACAGTCGCTCCGTCGAACCCTTCAGTGTTGTTCGCACTTGCCGCCACCGGCGCAAGTTGGGGCGGAGTGTTTATCAGCGTGGACAACGGAACAAATTGGCTTCAAACATTTTCCGGAACCTCGTTCTCCGAAAGTCAAGTCTGGTACAATAACATCATCTCGATAGACCCATCCAATCCGTCAATCGTGTGGACAGGAATGACATCGTTATATAAATCAACAGATGGCGGTAACACGTTTGGTTATGCGCCGCTGTATTTCGGACACGTTGACCACCATGCTATGCAATACGCGCCTTCCGACCCGAACATTATCGTACTTGGCAATGATGGCGGAATTTTCACTTCTACCAATGGCGGGACAGACTGGATCAAATCATACAATCTTCCCGTCACACAGTTTTATGCCGGAACAGTTTCCGCATTGAACCCGCATCGTATTCTTGGCGGCACACAAGATAATGGCTCACTTCATACCAGAACATCTATTGTTGATTCATGGAACTCCTTTTACGGCGGCGACGGATTTTATTGTCTTATCGATCCGACGGATTCTAATTTTGTGTATGCAGAATCTCAGAACGGCGGTTTAGGATATTCTACAAATGGTGGGAATTCCTTCCTCAACGGTACGAACGGGATTAATTCATCAGACAGAAAAAACTGGGAAACACCGATTGCAATGGATCTGCAGAACACAAAAACTTTATACACCGGAACGCATCGTGTATATCGTACGACGAACGGAATGGCTTCGTGGTCACCAATCAGCGGCGACCTGACGTACGGAAACGGCGGTCGTGTTGGTACAATATCAACTATTGATGTTTCGCGCACTACCAGTCAGGTAATTTATGTCGGGACCGATGACGGTCGTGTGTGGGTAACTACAAACGGCGGAAGTACATGGAATAACATTGACGGGACACTTCCCGATCGTTGGGTAACCAGAGTAACGGTTGACCCCGACTCTGCAAATATTTGTTATGTCACACTCTCCGGTTTCATTGAGTATGATTTTGGAGGACATGTCTATCGAACAAACGACTACGGCGCGACATGGACCGATATTGGAACGACTCTCCCCGATTTACCTGTGAATGATATTGTCGTTGATCCGGAATATCCTTCATGGTTGTACATCGCAACAGATTTGAATGTCATGTACTCAACCAATCTCGGAACAAGTTGGCAAATTCTCGGTTCGGATTTTCCCGATGTTTCCGTTCACGACCTTGCCATGCACGATACCACAAGAAAACTTGTAGCGTTCACACACGGGCGTTCTATTTTTAGTTTTGAATTAACACAATTGAATCCATCATTCATCAATGTTGCTATCTCATCAAATTGGAATTTGCTTTCGCTCCCGGTTTCCGGTTCAGGAGTTTCCGTTGCCGATGTTTTTCCAACCGCTCTCAATGGAACTGCATTTAGTTTTGAACCAACAGGTTACCAGCCGCAAACTTCCACAACATCAGGCACAGGATATTGGATGAAGTTTTCATCCTCGACTACACAAGCCGTATCCGGTCTCTTGCTTAATTCACTTTCAATTCCTGTCCGTGAAGGGTGGAATCTCATTGGTTCGATTAGTTCATCGGTATCTGTTGAAAACATCACTTCAATTCCTTCAGGGATTATCACGACATCATTCTTTGGCTATAACGGAATGTATTCTGTTTCGAACAGCATCGAACCGGGAAAAGCATATTGGGTGAAAGTGAATCAGGCGGGAACGCTTACTTTATCGTCATTGGTCAATAGTCATTCGTCATTAGGGAAAATCAAAATTCTTCCTACATCTGAGTTACCTCCATCTCCTCCAAATGGGAATCCGAATTCCAATAATTCAAAATCCTCTACGAGTCGTAGACCAAGTGAATTTTCCCTTGAGCAAAACTATCCCAATCCGTTTAATCCGTTAACCGTTATTCGTTATACGTTACCTGTAGGACGACAAGGCTTGTCGTCCTACAATGTTATGCTGAAAATATATAACTCACTTGGCGAGGAAGTCGCAACGTTAGTGAATGGTATAAAAGAAGCAGGCGAATATACAGCACGATGGGATGCAAGTGAACATCCAAGCGGTGTGTACATCTATAGATTGAATACAGGAACATTTTCGGAAACAAAGCGGATGCTCTTACTCCGTTAAGGAGAATGACAGGAAACAAACAGGAAAGACAGCAGAATCAGAAACTTATACAAATTGAAAGTGACAAATTCAATTTGTATAACCTTTCCGCTATGAATAGAATAACGATGGCAGAAGGAATAACATCAATGTACGGTATCAGTCTGTCAGTACGAGGAAGTATCTTGAGTAATCTACTTGAAGGATAAATACGTGCTGAAAACTAAGTGGACACAATTTCTTATTCTTGCAATTGCCGGCATTGCTGTTTATTCCTCCGGCTTGATGAATCCATATTATGCTGACGATTATAAATTTGTATTCGAATCTCCGTCAACAAAAATATTTCATTTTTTCACAAACGAAAACAGTAACGCGGCTTGGTATCGTCCGATTGAGGCAATGGTATTAGCTGCAATTCAATCACTTTTTGGGTTAAATCCGGTTCCGGTTCATGTATTGGTGTTAGCATTTCATATAGCAGTTGTATCATGCGTAATGGTTTTTATGGAAGCATTAGGGTTCTCAACATTAAGTGCGACGATCGCATCAGTATTTATGCTTGTCTCACAAGCAAATGCTCTTGCAGTATTAAGTATGGATACAATTTCTCAAGTCGGTGGAACACTATTCGGTTGCCTTGCACTTTGGTTCTTGTGGAGGTTCTTAGAGAAAAGAAAATCTCCACAAGGCATTGGTCCATACTTGTTCAGTTTAGCAATGTTCTCGTTATCACTCTGGATGAAAGAGACGAGTCTTGGGTTTCTTATTGCGGTTGGCTGTCTATTCATATTCAAAGTAATTGAACAAAAATCATGGACGAACCTTTTCCATCAGGTTAAACTATTCTTTCCATTCGTTCTTGTTGCCATCGGGTATCTCTTGGTTCGTACCATTATAATTTCAAAAGAACCGGATGCGCGTTATACAATTGAATTCGGCTTTAACCTCATTCAGAACTTATTCATGCTTGCACTTGCAGCAACCACTGCAATTTCAAGCGTCTCCGTGTTTCAAGCAGTTCAGAATAAGGAAATCACACTAATCGTGCTGGCATTACTCACCTCAATGACGCTTGTAGCAACTATGATGTTTGGTGCTTGGAAAAGTGAGAAGAAAAAAGAAAGCATGGCTTTGCTTATCCTTGCCTTTGTGATTCTCCTTCCCGCAATTGTGATTTCACACGTCAGCGAACTCTATGTTTATAGTGCAATGCCATTTTTATCATGTGCTATTGGTATAGGATCAGCTTCATTGTATCAAAACGGAAAGCAAGTGTTGAGAACAGGATTATTAATTGTGGGAGTTTTATTCCTTGTCCTCCATGTAACAGCAATTCAAAACAAAGCAAGTTTTATGAAGGAAAATGGAAAACGAGCAACATCTTTACTTCATCAAGTATTACCACATGTTTCTCAAGTCCCCGAAAACGGAACTCTTGTCTTAGTTAATCCCCCCGTGCATGAACCTGAATATTCTGTTTATGTAATGCATGGGTTGAACGTTTTCAGGCATGGTGAGAATATTTTCAACTACATTTCTCAACGTAAAGATTTCAAGACGTATGTGGTGAACGAGTGCGACTTAAACACATGGGTTCCTCCTGAAGGCTCGGTGTTGCTTACGTTACAAGGAAATCCACCCAAAGTTGTTCTTACTAATAAGTAGAGAGAAAGTAAATCTATTTAGTTCGTAAACAATGATTCTAAATGAAGGCGGTATTCACGATGCTCATAGACCCTTCCATGATGAACAATTATGAAAACACAATCAAACATTAATGGATAATTTTCAATGAAACAAAGTTTACCCATTCTCTTTTTCATCTATTTATGTGGCATTGCAGTATATGCATATTATAAACCGTTTTACAACTGGGACATGATACCTTATATTGCATCAGCACGAACGTTTGAGCAACATGATAAAAAACAACTTCATGATGAAGTATATGCGGAAGTAAAAATATCTGTCCCTACTCATGTATTTTCTGAGTTGACGCAGGGAGAGTACCGTCAGACAATGTTGAATGATGCAGAAGCATTCTATCAACAGTTACCATTTTACAAGCCCAAATTGCTCTACGTCTGGCTCA
>JACPVN010000560.1 GCA_016191715.1 Ignavibacteriota bacterium
CATGAATTACTCACTTACTATTTTCATATCTGCTTCTATCATCTTGCTACTCGTTTCATCGTGTGCTTCCGTCAAGCCCATCATTAATGACATCCCGAAGATAGACGGGACAACTCTGATTTTTTACAGGAACGGTTCTTCCCCGGAGGATGGCGGCAGTTTTTTTTCACGAACATGTTTCGATTCGCTCTCAACTTCACTCTTCACGGCAACAAACAACCTAACCGCTCCTTTGTTTGACAGAGCGACAACTCTCGAACCATCGCTCAGTCCGGACGGAAATTTTATCATCATCGAAGAGAAGAACCCGCCTGAAGACGTTCCGCTCAACAGTTCTGAACAATATTTTCATATTCTCGATATCAAAACAGGAGAGAAAGTGTTTCAAACCAAAACACAACTCCCGTGCAACGGAGATTCCCGCATTGCCCATTCGCTTCAGTGGTCAATTTTTGATAACAGTTTTTTCTATTCTTCGTTCGATACAATCTACAAATGCTACACGAACGGGAAACACCAACGGCTCGCCGTTATTGAAAATGTACAACGATTTTCCGTCTCACCTTCGGAAGAATGGCTGTTATTCGTTCAGGATGATGGAATCGGATTGGTGAACCTGTCAACACAGGAATCGTTTTCCATCCGTGAATTTCATGAGTTTCTTGGAATCAATGTACAGGAATGTGTAGATATTGTCGCATGGTCGCTTGATGAAACATCAGTTTCCTTTTCAGAAGGAAAAAGGATTTACCTCTACAACATCACAGACGGAACAAAAGCAACATACAAAAGCGTCGGAACGGTTCATGCCCTTGAGTGGCTTCCGCACAATGAATTGGTTTTTATTGAAGGGAACAGTCCGGTCAAACATAGTACCTTGCAGGAAGATGTGTACTACAAAATGTATTCTCTCAACTCTCAAACGATGGAAGAGAAACTGCTACATGAACAGCGCAACCAATCTCCGGTGTTTGTAAAACCAAAACTTTCCCCTTCGCAATCGCTCCTCTTATTTTCTGAAAAAGATATTCAAGGAACTTCGTTCGTGAAGTTGATGACATTAGACGGAACAGCGATAACGACACTCTGTAACGGACATAGCCCTATGTGGGGAAAATAATTTATTCTACAACTCTTATACTTCGACAATGATATATTTCAGAATTCCACTCTTCATTCTTTTCTCAATCTCTTGTTCTTTTTCACAAACATTTCAGGAGTTCATCAACCGTATCAATGCAGCGCAATACGACGAGCGAACAGCAATTGTTGACAGTTTTATGACGGCGCATCCGCAACTTCCTTTCTATGAGAATGATACTACGGTGCATTTCATTTATCGAGGAACGGCTACCTCGGTCTCTGTTCCCGGAGATGCAAGTTCGTGGAGTAGCACAGGATATAATATGACAAAACCTTCTTCGACAGATTTATGGTATCTGACAAAAAAATTTGAAGCGGATGCACGACTGGATTATAAGTTTGTCCTCAACGGAAGCAACTGGATAGCAGACCCGCGCAATCCGAACAGAGCGCCGGGTGGATACGGGAACTCGGAATTACGCATGCCTCTGTATTCTTTACCGCCGGAGATTCAATATTACGCAGACATTCCGCATGGAACACTTCGCGATACGTTGTTTCGGAGTTCGATACTCAATAATTCCCGGACAGTCAAAGTCTATCTGCCGCCGAATTATGAATCATCTACCGATAGTTTTCCAGTCATTCTTTTTCACGACGGTCTTGAATATGTTTCTTTCGCGTATGCAAACAGAGTGATTGATTATCTTCTTTCAAATAACCGGATACAACCTGTGATTGCTGTGTTCGTTCCTCCCGTGAACAGAACACCGGAATATGCCGGCAATCAGATAACACAGTTTTCTTCATTCATCGTGACTGAATTGATGCCGTACATTGATTCACGTTATCGAACAAGAAAGAGTCCGGCAAGCCGCGCAGTGTTGGGCGCATCGTACGGCGGAAATATTTCGTTGTACCTCGCATTTAACTTCCCGGAGGTTTTCGGAAACACAGCGCCACAATCAAGTTACATCAGCAGTTCGTTATCATCAGGGTTTAGGGATAGCGCCATGTTAGATTTAAAACTCTATCTCGATCTTGGTACCTACGATATTGATGTTCTCATTCCGATGGTACGAAACTTCATCCCAATTTTGCAATCAAAAGGATATGACTACCGTTACAAGGAATATCATGAAGGACATAGTTGGGGAAACTGGCGTGCGCATATTGATGATGCATTGGAGTTTTTCTTCCCCGGTCCAGCGCTCGAAATTTCTGAAACACCTGAAATCCCTGAGAAGGCAGTACTTTTTCAAAATTATCCGAATCCTTTTAATCCGGCAACGAATTTCGGATTTCGGATTCCTGCCCGTCCGGCAGGCGGTGCCAATTTCGAATTTGTTACCCTTAGCGTGTTTGATCTCTTGGGAAGGAAAGTTGATATGTTACTGAAAGAACAAAAACCAGCCGGAGAATATTCGGTACATTGGGATGCGAGTAGATTTCCGGGAGGAGTGTATTTTTATCAACTACAAACAGAATCATCCACGTTTACAAGGCGGATGATTCTCATTAAATAAAGGGTAGTTCCAAAAACTTCACTTGTAAAATTAACTGCAAAGTACACAAAGAAAACACAAAGTTGCAAAAAGAAAATAGAGTTTTTGGAACTACCTGAAAGAGTTTCTGGAGGATTGGAGTAAGAGATTAATAAACTCCATTACTCCAACTCTCCATTATTCCGTCAATTCAAAAGCGTTAACGCGTGAGCAGCATTTTCCGTGTCTGAACAAACTCCCCCGCGGTTAACCGATAGACATACATTCCGCTCGGCATGTTCGATGCATCCCACGACGCCTGATATATTCCCGGATGGAGTTGTTGATTTATTAATGTGGCAATTTCACGTCCTAACATATCATAGACTCTCAGGGAAACGAATCCGTAATCGGCCCCGCCTGCCGGATGGGCAGGAATCCGAAACTCGAAATTCGTCTCCGGGTTGAACGGATTCGGATAGTTTTGTGATAAACTGAACGTCTCGGGAATCACATTCGAGGTTGCTCGCACACCAAGCACGCCTATCTTCACATCATAATCATACTCCATCACTGTGGTAGTACCGCCGGAGTACGTTGTATCAACATCAAACTGTACCTCAGTTAAATCCTGAGCATAAAAAATAATTCTTCTTTCCTTTGGGTCAACAGTGACTTCACCTTCATCATCAATGTCCGTTTCGATTCGGTCATAGACAACACGGATGACGGATTTAGTCGCTCCACCCGGAAACACCATCGAGCCGAACCCATTGACATCCCACCATTTTTCCTGAATGTCCATCGAACCATCGGGAGAGAACGTCGTGTCAATCCGATGATGAGTTACACCGTATGTTAATGGGAGAGGAAATCCCATCTGCTGAAATTTTAGTACTACCGTTGTATCTTCAGGATACGGAAATCCCGGAGGAGGCGTAGGAGAAAATTGGGTTCGTACTGCGCCGCCTAATAAATATCCGCCATCGTTTGTTGCGCCGTAGTAAAACGTTGTTGTCATCGTCATCGTATAAATGCCGCCGACGATTTGAGAGAAAGAGGCAACGTTGCAAGCATCCGCATCGGGAAATTCTTCCGCTCGCCAGTGGCCCGACGCCGAGAAATAATTCAACGTATCTTTATTGGCAGAGGATGCCAGTGGGATGGAACTGAAATCCCATGTTTGAGGAGACGAAGATGCGGAACCTAAATCATACGTTCCACTGAGTGAGTCATCAAGAGAAACCCACTGTGTATTGATGATTGCAGTTTCAACATCAGAAGTCGCAATGGTGATTTGAGCGAAAGCGCCGTGAGAGAGTAACAACATCACCATAAGTCCGAATACTATTTTGTAACCATTCTTCATAATATTTCCTAATTTGTTCAGGGAATGAAGAAAATTTGAGTCACTGTTGCACATTCCCATAAACAAGAGTGACTGCGGTTTCTTGTTTTACACCAAGGTAAATAATGCAAGTACAAACTAACAAAAGTTTTCAGGTAAACAATACCCCATTAGTGGTATTTTTTCGGAACTGTGCCAACATCCCGTTTCAAAACCTTTTCCATCCGAATTTTTTCAAATCAATAATTTCCTTGCTGAACACGATTCTCTCGGCAAGCAACAACTTCTTTTGCCGCTTATAGTTTTCAGAATCGTTTGGGAATGAGATTCTTCCCCGAACATTGATAACCCGATGCCATGGAACCGGAACTCCCGGCGGTACATTGTGAAGAGCATAACCAACAAACCGTGCATGTCCCGACAAACCGCATATCGAAGCTATTTGTCCATACGTTGCTACTTTTCCTTTCGGGATTTTCATCACCACATCCCAAACCAAACTGTATGATACTTTGGATGTTGTCTTCTTTTTCACATTACAATAATTTCAACGTACGGCTGCTGTCAGCAAAAAAAAATGACACGTGAATACTCCTTCATAACAATCGCGTGCTTCGCTCTATTCTTCTCCAAGGTACGCGTTAATTATTTCGTTCGCTTTTTCTTCCTTCTCTTCATCTACAAACAATTCATGAAGTGCGAACATTGGAGAAAATCCTTTGCCCCAGACAGTTGCGCTTCCGTCAGTCTTCATCAAAACAGGAATTTCTTCCGCTTCAAGGATTTCTTTTGCAAAGCCCGCTACAAACGCATCCTGAAAATTTCGAATCTTAACCATCGTCCAAAATTACAATAATAACAATAATATCAAGTGAATGATTATTTCCCGAACATAAACATCAATGGTCGCCACAATCGCGCCGCCCACGCCCGTTCGTTGTGTTCTGCCTTTTCATCGAGAAACCATTCGAGATTCTTTCCATCCACAAAACCTTTTTTTCGCAGAACAGGAAGCATCAAATCGCATCCGATTTGAAGTTCTTTCTCCAAACCGACACCACCGTTATCAATGTACAGCCGAATATTCTTTTCATGCCCGATGTATTGCTCTGTTTCATCAATCGTCTCTTCAGGAAACGCGGGAGAAAGACATCCCGCCATCGAAAACACTTCGGGATAATTCCACACGAGAAGAAATGAAGCAAGTCCTCCCATCGAAGAACCCATAACGCCGGTGTTCTCTCTGTCAGATAGTGTTCGATATTCATTATCAATCATCGGTTTGAG
>JACPVN010000565.1 GCA_016191715.1 Ignavibacteriota bacterium
ATCGGTAGTCTTTTTGATTGTACCGCCACGTCCAACAATGAATCCATAGTTTGGTTGAGTGAAAGAGAGAGCCGTCAACTCCAGTGTGACATTATGATTTGTTATACTCTGCCAACTGATTCCGCCGTTAGTTGTTTTTAGAACCTTTCCGGAAACCCCGACCGCCCATCCATTCAGCGAATCTAAAAACTGAACTGCATTGAGATATGATGTTATATTGCTTACTTGGGAATACCAGGCACGTCCTCCATTACTTGTTGAAAGAATGGCGCCGCTACCTCCAACTGCCCAGCCGAAAGATCCGTTCACAAACGATACACCATAAAGATCAGCCGTCGTAGTAGTTTTTTGTACAACCCATTCCACACCACCGTTCGTTGTGTGGAGTATTGTTCCATGTTTGCCGACCGCCCACCCCGTTACTGTATCAATAAACGAAACACCCGTGAGATCGTAACCAGACGGTTTGGGATTTTGCGTTGTCCATTGTGCAGACGTTGGGTGAGTACTAATACAAAGAAATAAGAGAAGAAGAATGGAAAGATTATTTCTGCATGATGCTCTCGGATTTGTTTTCACAATTTGAAGAAACATATTTGAGACACTCATGAACAGAGAAATTCGTCGCCCATCCCCCATCCCCTCTCTCAGAATTCGAGAAAGGGGAGTAAGGGTTTTGAGCGCAGAGGAGGCTGTCTGAAAAACGGATATATTCATAGCACGATTGGTTTTGGTTGGCATCATTACCTCATCAAGAGAAATTTTTTTGTGTCTGATTTCTCAGCCGCCTGAAGCCGGTAAAAGTAAAAACCACTTGGTAATTTGCTTGCATTGAAATCAACTGATTTGTATCCTGCATCCTGAATCTCATCAACCAGACTTGCCACTTCCTGACCAAGTACGTTGTACACTTTCAACGTTACATAACTACTCACCGGTAACTCATAGCGAATAACTGTGGATGGATTAAATGGATTAGGATAGTTTTGATGAAGACCAAATTCGGTTGGAGGTATGTTTGATTTCTCTTCAACATCTAATGGGTTTCGAGGATTGTCGAGCCACGCTTTCGCTCTTTTCAATAACTCAACTCGCATTGATGAGTCAATATTCCACATATCAAATGAAATAAAAACAGTGTTGAATTTTTCTCCTATATATTTTTGTCCGCATGAATATCCCTCGCCAAACATATTGTAACCGAATCTGAGAAATGTTATTGAAGTATCAATCGTGATGAGCGGATAAGTAGAACGAATCAGATTGGGTGAATTTGCAAAGACTGAATAGGACTGTCCTTCCGTGATAAAATCATTAAGTTCTCCTTCAATGATTCCTGATGTGAATGAACCCGCATCGTTATCAATGCCATCTTTTCCACCGCCGATGTACTCAGTATGAAGGTATTGGGTAAAGAACTTTTTGATTGGTACATCGTTAGCAAATCCTGTCTGTAAATATCCGTAGCCTTGGCTTGTCATGATGAGTTTCTTCTTCATTACCGGTGTGCCTAAATCCAAGAATGACATATACCATTCAGCCGTATTATTTTCATCATCCATCGTTCCCGGTCCGGGACTGCTTGCAAAGAGAATATCATACGATGAGAAATCCGGGTCTCCATTATCTCTATCGAACACATCAAAAATAAATCCGGACTGTTGGAGTGCTTTATAATATGCCGGATAATCTTTATAGCTTCGCCAATCTTGCTTGCTACTATAGCTGAACAACATTTTCACACCTGAGGTCGGCAGAACTTTATAAGTGTATGGAGTCTCAGGCGCGCTTGCAGGAATAATAACTTGATTCGGTGAAGTCGAACCATCGTAAGCAACAAGGTAATAATTGATAATATCTCCCGGCGCTTGAGGGGGTAAATGATAGTAATAAGTATTTGTTACTGAATTTACACTATCATGACCAGAACTGTTCCAACCGGATCCATCATTGTAGTAAATCGAATCAGCCGATATTCCCTGTGCATCGGTTATTTGTGCATGGATAAATTCTGTCTGACGGAATGAATTGGTTTTGGGTTGATGAACTATCGTTGGCGGAAGTTCATCATCAGTGGGTATGTAGAAACGAATTGCCAAACTATCACGAAGCAGGTTACCGCGAGGAGTTCCGTTGTACATGTATTGAAGTCCGACGGTGTTTTCATCGTTCTGCATACCGACTGTTGCCCCGACACCAAAATCAGCCGCAGGATGACTGACAGTCACATCTTTGTACTGAAGAACGATATCACCATTCTCGTGCAGGATCGCTTCGAATGTTAAATAATCAGCATTACCACGAGCATAGTTTTGAGAAAAATTATTCCACTGAATAACGAGATATCTGTTTGGAGCAGTACAGAAAAGCTGATAATATCCTTTTGCTTCAGGTGAAACGCGTTCAAGAATATCCCAAAAAACAGCTATGTTTGCCGGCATTGCTACAACAGGACTGGGACCGGACATCGAAGGAATGTACCAATTGAATGAGTTTCCTTGAGGATAGAAAAAGTTAGGAGGCTCATTGATATTGAGAACCAGTTCACCATTAATATCGGCTGAAACTGAGTCACGCATAATTCCATAATAAGGGAACCGGAAACCGATTGGAATTTGAGGATTCGATTGTGCATTCATTGTCGAATCTACCCAGCCCAATGGAGATTTATAAAAAAACCTAATAGGTGTTCCTGTCTCTGAAATTTCTATCCAGTCATATGACGGTCCGCCAAGTGTATCACTATCAATCCAACGATAGCCGTACGCATCCGGTCCTCCCGTGTTGTACTGTTGGGCAATCTCAAGCAGAATTTTTGTTACATCGTTCAAGGGTTGTGAGTCACCTGCTAATAGTGTTTGTGCAACCATTGTATCCATTCCTCCTTCTGCTGGTATCCAAGGTTGGAATGATACAGTGTCGTTTGTTCCCGGGGCTATCGTATCGGCATAGATTGTCGTATCAGTGTGAATGATATTTCCAGACTTCGTTTTTACGGTGAAGCTCACTGGAAATCCTGTTTGAGAACTTGTACTAAAATTTCGGATTAAAACTTTTGGAGTGTACGTTTGTCCTACCCAAATCACTAAGGATGGTTCTATAATATTCACAGCTCCAACATCGCTACTTGTCTTGGCAAATCGTGTGACAAGTATATCATCAATGACCCATGCATCTGCAAAACCATTTGGAGAAGTATGAACGAAAGCTATATAAATTATTTGACCAGAATAATCGGGCAAACTTAACGTTACTTCTCTCCACGTAGAAGGTTCTGTCCCCGGCAAGGTAAATATCGTGTCAACAAAGCTACTGCTTGCTGTGTCGGTTTTTGATAGTAAAACATATTCAGGACCATCAGAGTAATTATTCCATTGTAACCGATGCCAGAATTTTAACGAGAGATTAGAGTTTGATGGTATTGTTATTGGTTTAGAGATCAACCATTCTTCCAGCCTTTCTCCGGTTTCACCATCTTGTGAAAACGCTCCGGCATTTCCCGAGTGATAATTTGTATTCGGCGGAATTCCTCCAGTCGCGCGTATCCAAGTTTCTGATGTATCCGAAGCATTACCACCTCTATTTTTTATATGCCATCCCGTAGGTGGAAATGTAGCATTTTCAAACCCTTCCTGCAGTATGGTTGTCTGTCCGTTTGTTCCTGTTATAAGAACAAAGAACACGAGTAAAGTAAAAACAGTAAATCTTCTTATCGAAACTTTGTAATGAAATAATTTCAAAAAGTATCCTTTTCAATTTTGCAATGTTGAAACCACGCTTTTCTTGGAAAGCGCATTTTTTGAATAAATGTGGAGTTATAAAGAACGGTGCGACAAAATCTGATTGATTGTTAGTCGCTGTTCAGGAAGTGATAAATGAGTTCAGCTATTTACTAAATCGGAAAGCAATGAATGCTCTCTTAATTTTGTTTCATTAAATAGGGAATATCCCCGAAATTTGATTGGATACAACTGCTGAACCCTTTCAAACATTTTTAAGCAATCTTCACTTATGAATTCGACTTTCTCTAAGTCAATCAATACTTCTTTAATATTTTTTGATTCATGGAGACTGCCAAGAAGAATATCGGCTAATTGCTTTTCAATGACTCTTACAGCATCAAGTCGTCCCTCCATGGAAATGATAGGTTGCGACTTGCCTTCTGTTTCGAACTTTATACAATACATAGCATAAAACTTATAATCCGAAATTGACAAGTAGTATGCCGCTTGAAAAAGTCTATTCAATTGGCTATTCTGTTAGATATTCAATGAATCAGAAAAAAATGACTTGGAAAGAAATACGATATTTCGTTTTAGCACGATATATCGTACTAAGCGCTTATTAGAAGTTAATCAGGGTGATTTGTGGAAAAGGGAATGGAAATGAAAATGAAGAGTGGAAATCAACAGAAAGAAACTAAAACTGAGAGTGCTCTTTAGTTGCGTGTCAATTTATTATGGAATGAAATTTTTCAATGAATATCTCGCCTGAAGGAAATGGAAAGCTTAGTCATTTTCGAGCGAAGAGTATTGGGATGCATTCCCAATATTTCAGCCGCACCCTGGTCACCACTAATTTTCCAGTTTGTTTTCTCGAGAACACTGAGTATGTATTTTTTCTCCATCTCTTCCAGAGTCATGGTTGTGTGGTCTGATAGGAAAGTTTTACCAGACATGTTCCGTTTTGTAAGAGAATGGAGCGTAACGTGTTCGTCAGTGATAACTTCGCCGCCGCACAGAATGACGGCGCGTTGAATAAGATTTTCTAACTCGCGGACATTGCCGGGGAAGGAATATCCTTTCAAAATATGTAATGCCTCACTTGTAATTGCTTCAATTTTCTTATTCATTATTTTCGAAAACCGGTCGATGAAGTACTTTGTTAATAGTTCAATATCTTCAACGCGTTCACCGAGTGGGGGAATATCTACCCGAAAAACATTAAGACGATAAAAAAGATCATTTCTGAATTTTCGATTTTGAATCAATTCTTCAAGATCATGATTCGTTGCAGCTATCACTCTTACATCCACTGCGATAGATTGGCTTCCTCCCACCCTTGTTAGCTTTCGTTCCTCAAGAACATTCAGAATTTTTGCTTGAACTGCGAGATTCATATCTCCAATCTCATCAAGAAAAATTGTGCTTCCATCAGCAATCTCAAACTTTCCTAAGCGGCGTTCGTTCGCTCCGGTAAAAGCCCCTTTCTCATGACCAAATAATTCGCTCTCCACAAGGCCTTCGGGAATAGCAGCACAATTAACAGTGATGAGTGCACGTTCCTTCCGCGAGCTGAATGTATGGATTGCTTCTGCAACGAGATTTTTTCCCGTTCCGGTTTCTCCATTTACCAATACCGTGGAATCTGTACTCGCAACCTCAACTATCTTTTTTCGAATCTGCTGAACGACCTCGCTTCTGCCAACAATTGAGCTTACCTCCTGTACCATACTTTGCTTTTCTTTCAAATAAATATTTTCAGTTGCTAATCTGTTTTTCAACTTCTCTATCTCTGCAAAAGCTTTTTCCAATTCAGCTTTACCTACCAACTCTTTTTGAGCATCAAGCAATAAATGATATTGTTCTTCTACCTTGTTTTTACTGTTTTGAAGCTCTGCCGTTTTTTCTCCAACTATTTGCTCAAGCAGTAAATTTCGTTTCCTGACACGGGAGAGACGAAGATTGTTCATCAAATATCCTAACAAGACAAGGAAGATGACCGAGCAACCAATGAACCAGCTTCCCTTCCAAAATGGGGAAAGGATATTAAACATGACTACCTGATTTTCATCTGAAAGACCCAATGGACTCTTAACGCGGACATGAAACCTATAATTTCCCGGTTCCAAATAACCGTAGGAGACGCTCGGTGAATAGGTCGTGTTTGACCACGGTTGTTCTAAGGGCTCTAAGAAGTACTCGAATTGAATTGCATCTTCATCGAAGAATGATAATCCTTCAAAGAAAAATCGAAGTTTATTCTGAGTGTGGTTAAACTCGTAGTCGCTCTTCTCTTTATACACAACAACAGTATCATTAACTTGTAACGACGATAAAAAGCAAGATGGTTTTATCGTTGATAAAGGTTCTTCTTTGGAATTATAAACAGTTAAACCGCCATACGTACCAAACCAAATTCGACCGGATTCATCTTCATAAATAGTACCACTTCGAGTGAATTCATTCGACATTATTCCATCTTTATGAAAGAAAACATTGGTCACTTTGAATTTACCATTTTCCTTATAGAGAAGATGAAGTCCATTGTCAGTCCCTGCCCACAATCTCTCCTGACTATCAATATAGAGAACATTGATAAAACGATGATGAAGACCCTCTGTAATACTATATGTCTCTCCAGAAGTTAAAACATTTATACCCTCGCTTGTACCAATAACTATTTCACCTTCGGTCGAGGTGACAATGTCATTGATAACATTTGAGAGCAGTTTGTCTTTTGTTGTCAATATCCGAGTTGCTCTTTCAGCAGACGAGATGATTGCATCTTCCAAAATAAACAATCCGCTATCGGTTGCAACGTATAAATCTTTTTTGTTCACTTCCATTAACCGGTTCACATAACGATTTTCCAGTTTGAATTCTTGCGTGGTAAAATTTTTGTTGTTGTGCAATTTGAACACACCCTTGTTCGTACCAACCCAGTTTTCTCCTCTCGAATCCTGCAATAAAGTTTGAACAACTAAGTTGTTTAACCCAACCAATTCCAAACTTCCCTTATTATCAAGATGATAAAGCCCAGGCGCCGATCCTAATATCAAGCCATTATCCACAGCAGAAGTAGTCATACACAAAAACAAACGGTCTGCAAATAGTCTGTTGTTTTGAGCATGCAAGAGAAGTTTCGAAAAG
This sequence comes from Ignavibacteriota bacterium, assembly GCA_016191715.1. Lineage (GTDB taxonomy): Bacteria > Bacteroidota > Ignavibacteria > UBA10030 > SZUA-254 > FW602-bin19. The sequence continues at coordinate 6,873 of JACPVN010000565.1, forward strand.
CTATTTTCTGAAAAACGATAAACTCCATTCTCCGTTGCACAATACGCTGAGCCTTCATAGGGCATCAATGCAAGGATTGCTTCTTCGTTGAATCCTTCGCTCTTGCCAAAAGTGATAAATCTCATACTTGATAGTTTACAAATACCCTTAAGATTTGTGCCTATCCACATATTTTGCTCGCGATCCTCAAAGAGTGTGAAGAGGTGGTTTGTCGTTATACCATTTTTTTCCGTAATGTGAAGTGTATCTTGAATTGTTTGATTTGATGCAAGACGGAACAAACCATTATCTCGTGTTGCGATCCAATAGTATTTATTCTTGCTTTCGATTGCGAACAGAGAGGGTGCATGGAGAAGCCATTTCAAACCTGCTGAAGTATCCCTATCATGGAGGCGGGTACTGGCAACTCCTTTATTTCCACACAAAACTAATTCACCGTTGGAACTAAAGAAAAACATTCGCGCCTCTATTTGTTTGATTTCATCATGCAACATTACTTCCGTAATAACATTTAGGAAAAACCTATAGAGTTTATTTTCTTGTGTTAAGAAATAGACTGCACCATTTTTGTCTTCTTCTATATGAAACACCCGTTGTTTCTTAAATCTCTGTATTTCAGAAAAATTATGAACGGAATCTTTTTCGATGACAAACAAATCATTAGGGAACTGGAAATTGTATGCCCAAACCCTGTCATAACCATCTACAAAGACATTAAAAAAATCATCAAACTTGCCTAAGAGATAGTTCGTAATCTTACCTTCTTGAACTTTACTGACTCCACCCGGACAACCAATCCAAATTGTTCCTTTGCTATCCTCCCGAACATTTAGGGCAAAGTCTCCTAAAAGACCTTTCGACTGATTATAAATCTGGTATTCCTTACCATTATATTTGACAAGCGCAGCCGTAGTCGAGAACCACATATACCCTTTGCTATCTTGATAAATACTCCATACTTGATTACCAGGCAATCCTCTCTCTTTCGAGTAATGGGTGAATTTATATTGCTGCGAGAATAACCCCTGATAGGTGAAGAGTAAGAAGAATATTACACTTACTATCTTAGAAATGGTTCTTATTCTATCCATTGCTAACTACTTAAATTTTATAATGATCAAAGATCAAACTTATGAATCTATTTGAGAAAAGATACAGAATATGAAGACTAATAACAATTGAATCAAATAGAGAGAGTTGACACTATCGCACTCCTCAAATAGCGGATTTGTCAAAATGAGAGGGTGAATGTTGGTGGACTCACCCTCTTATAATATTCTGGAAAGGATATTGGAATAAATTCAATAAGAAATCCAGAATTCACTTCTTCCCCATGCCCACGTTAAAGATCGAAGGACCCATAAGCCCACTGGAGCCGCGTATTGGGGGGATACTTGATGGAACCTTTTCGGTGGCATTAGTGGTTTAGTTCTCAAGTTCTAAATTATTCATCAAAACAAATTAAGGAAATATTATATGAAAGTTCGTTTGTTTTTCGTTCTTGCTTTAGTTGTCGTTTTTGCTGTCACCGCATTCAGTGGTGGAGCAACCTGTGACAAATCAAAATCAAAGAATTGTAGCATCGAACAGACTAAAGCAAAGTCTGAACAATGCACAGATTCAAAGATGAAGGCATCCAATAAAATGGATTGCTGCAAAAAAGAAATGAAAGAAGTGAAAGCAAATAATTCTTCGAAAGAAACAAAGAAAGATGTTGCAAAATTAGTTAAAGACACGAAGTAAGAGTTTTATAATTCGTTCGAGCCGTTCTCTTATGGACGGCTTTTTTTTTCTAAAAAAAATTTAGAAACCAGTTCTTCCTCAGAACATGGTTAAAGATCGAGATGCTTACACCGGGTAGGAACTCCTGTACGGCTTAAAAGGATGGGACCCAAATTACTTTACTTTTTAGGGGGCGTGTCACGACCACTAATAGTTCTACGAATCTACTGATGCTTGTTTTTTATTGTTTTGGTGAAAAATTTGAGGTACGGTGGTGATACCCTTTTTGGGTTACATTTTATTATGAGGCAACAGGTGTATCTGGTGTTACTGGTTTTAAATACAACTGTCGATCTGACGGTCATGAATCAAACACCAGAAACATCAGTAATACCAGAAACAAAAAACGTCACCATTTTGTAACCAAACTATTTACCACTATTTACCTGTCGATATAAAATGTCACCAAAATGTAACTAAGGATTGAAATTATCTTTTAATTTTTGTGGTAAAATCGCCCAAAACAACACCATTTTCGACACATCTGCTGACTTCGGATCTGAGGGTTGGGGGTTCGACTCCCTCAGGGCGCACAAGAAAAATCCCGAACTGCAACCGCTGTTCGGGATTTTTTCTCTATCTAACCCTGTCTCTATTTTATGAGCAACATTTTTTGCACTTCCGTAAATGAATTGCCTTGTTTTTCCATACTTACCGCCTCAAGTCGGAAGAAATATAATCCGCTGGCAAGATTGGTTCCATCGAAGTAAACAATCCTGTAACCCGCAGGCTCTTCGGTATCAACAAGTATTTTTACAAGTTGCCCGAGTGTGTTAAATACTTTTATCTGAACATGCGAACGTTCAGGCAGAGCATATTTGATTTGCGTTCCAGGATTGAATGGATTCGGGTAGTTAGCAAATAGTTGATACGTTTGTGGCAATTCATGTTCAACTCCGACACCAACCCGCAAGTACAACTTTGTCGCGTTGACAACCTGAGGCGAACTCATCGTCCCAAGCACTGCATCCGCTTTGAATGCAATCGAATCAGCCATCTCCCAGATTTCACCACGCTTCATATCGTAAACGCGAAGCCGGATATTATCTTCTTCAACCATATTACTATAGAGCATGAGGAACGCGTACCATCGGCCGTAGCGACGACTGTATGTTGCTTTCACAACGCCGCGGCACTCATCGCCAACGAATGCTCCGACATAGACACTATCGTGCGCAAGTTCAGCGCTATTAATTTTCAAAATACTCGTTATCGTCATGTTCGATTCAAACGCGTGGGGGTTGATTTTCCAATCCGACAGTGCCGTTGTTACGTTTGAAGTTTCTTGTCTATTCTCATCGCTCGTTTGTGTATTGACTGCAATCGGATTCATTCCCGCAAATGAACCGGACGGGAAATAACTGAACGAAGTATCCGATAATAAATTCTTCGCATACAGTTTGTAACCTTTTCCCGGCTCC
>JACPVN010000566.1 GCA_016191715.1 Ignavibacteriota bacterium
TGCCCGTTCCGGATTCAAGTTCGGGTTTCCTATGCCGCCGCCGCCGCTCCAGTACAATTCATTAAAGGTCGGGACGCGAAAGTTTTTACTGATATTCATACGAAGCGTCAGTTCTGAATGTAAAAATTCAAATCGTTCAAATCGCAATCCGGACTCTACTTGAGGACTAAATGATGTAATGAACGTTGGAACAACATCATATCGGACGGAAGAAACAACGGTCAGCGAGTGCAAAATTGTTGTAGATAAATCCAGAGAATAATGTACCTGCAGATAAGATGAGTATTGATTGCGCTCAGTATTGTTCTTCAGAACATTTCCCTCAGCGAGCGATTTGACAATTTCCCCGCCAACTCTCAATGAAAACGAACTATCACTTCTGAAGAAAACATTCGGTTCAATCCGCAGTTCATTATTCTTGAAATAATTATCAAGCGTTTTTCCGGCAACATTCAATAACGGGTCGTTATACCGTTCATATTGATGATGCAACTGTGTGTTCAATCCGAATGAAAAATCGCGTTCAAACAGGTGATGATAGAGAATTTGGAACACTCCCTCATCATCGGTCTGTCTCGCCTTACTTTCATGTACCGGACCGGTAATAAGTCCGCCGATTCCTCGCTCGGAAGTATAATAATAACTTGCACCAAAAAGAAAATTCTTTTCATCAAGAGACCAAGAAGTTTGCAACGTTCCGTAGTTTGTCCTCACGTCAACATTCTTTCGTTCTATGTTGTAGATGATATTTCCGTTTGAAAAAGTGAACGGAAAACTTCCACTGCATCGCTGTTGACCGATACCCGCCCGAACATGAACATTCCCGATGCTTTCAGAACCGCGCCCTGAGAATTCCTGTTCTCCAAACGAACCGAACGAAGAAGTAAGTCGAACATTGGTTTGCCTCAGCGTTGGAATTGTAACAATGTTTACCACGCCGCCAATCGCATCAGCGCCGACAAGGGCAGAGTATCCTCCCTGTGCGATTTCCAATAATTCAATTTCTTCCACAGGAAACATTCCCAAATCCATTAGACCGTTTTGTATAGAACTGATTCTCATTCCGTTCAAAAGAATAACACTGTGTTCCGTTCCAAGTCCCCGCTGAGAAATTGTTTTGATTCCCGAGCCGCCATAATCTTTTACAAAAACTCCGCCCCTCGTAGTAATAATTTCACTCAGTGTGTTCGCTGACAGATGTTCGATATCGGTCCGTTGCAGTTGTTCGATGCTAACCCCGATTTGCAAACTCAATCGCTGTGCTTGAATTGTTACTTCTTCCAATCTATACGTTTTCAACACGTCGGAAGAATCATTCATTTGTGAATGAACTACAGTAGAGTTCATTATTGAATAAAGCAACACAACGAGAAATGTAATTGTAGTTTTATTCATGGATTACAGATTAATTGAACATTTACTTCTTCTACTTCGAGGTTAAAAAAATAAACCCAACATTCAAACGAGAACGTTGGGTGAACAAGAAAATCAATTCTTCTTCCTCAACCTTCCCTCGAAGGTGTGCAAGGCGCAATGAAAGTCGGTCTCCTGGCTTACCCTTACGTCAGTCTGTCTTCCCACCCCGATTTTTCGGGACAGTGACACAATTGACCAACGCTGAGACAGTCGAAAAATAAGTTCTGTACTGAAGAAATTGAATTGCTTTCAATAATAACAATTCAAAAAGTAAACTTCTGAAACAGTCTCATGGGATTACAGTTGCGGGGCAGCTTCCGAATTATCCTTAGTTGATGAATTCACGGAATTCCCTTTCTCCCGTTTCTGGGAGAATACTTTCAACGCTATGTAATTTGTAGAATGAATATACATTCGTCTCGTTACATATCCAATTGTTTTTTTTGAAATTTTTTGACATTGACACGTAGTTGCTTATACTCCATCCGAAATGAAAATGCACCTGAGATATTTCTTCAGAGCGATTCTTTGTTTTTCCCTTTGTGATTCATCGTTATTCGCTCAACCCAATCCCACCTCCTATCAATCACCTCTTACGACAATACATTACACCTATAACACGTCTTACTCTGACAACAATACTACTCCACAATTCCAATTCTCCGTCAATCCGGAATTCTATTACTCCAACATTCCGTCAACTCGTTTTCCGATGATTGACTCCGAACTTGTTCAGAAAGAAATATCTCCGTTCCGTTTCGGACTTGTCATCGGCGCTTCAGCCGGAATCATCACGCTTGCGCATCTGCAAAATTACAACTCATGGTGGAAGGGAGAGCGCTCACCATTTCATTTCGACAATGATGAGAATGCAAGTCTTTATGCAGATAAATTCGGACATTTTTATTTTAGTTTTATTGCAAGCGATATTATTTCCCGTTCATTTCTCTGGTCAGGTTTACATGAACGAAATGCCGCGCTTCTTGGAGGAGGAATTGCTCTCGCATTTCAACTTTATGTTGAAGTAGAGGATGCATTCCATCCCAATCTTGGATTCAGTCCGGGCGACGGAGTTGCAGATGCCGTCGGTGCGGCAATCCCTCTTTTGCGCTACCACATTCCATCACTTTCCTCAGTTACAATCAAGTGGAGCGCGATTCCATCTCCACGGTACCGTGGTGGAGAATTCAGAAATATTATTGATGATTATGAAAGTCAATATTATTGGTTGAGTTTTAATATTGATGATGTGCTTGGCAAACATTCCCCGGACTTCATTCCTTCGTTTCTCAATATCGCACTCGGTTACGGAGTAAAGAATCTGTCACCATCCACCAACAAGGAAATGGAAATATATTGTGGCTTTGATATTGATTTCACAAAACTTCCGGGAAATGGTTCATTCCTCAAATCGCTGAAACATCTCCTCAACTATTTCCATGCACCCATGCCGACTCTCAGGATCACTCCGGATGCTGTTGCCTACGGAGTACGTTTTTGACTATAGAAATATCTTTTTGTATGTTTGCACAGTTCAATAAACAGGATTTTTTTATGATAAAGATTATTTTAATTTCCCTTATCATGCTTACACTATTAAATTCGTGTGAGAGGCCTGACACAAATTCTTTCCCGACCAATCCTTCTCCAACCGAGATAACCGGCACATGGATTTATCATCAAGCAAAAGATTCGACTGTTGTCCTTCTCAAATCAGATTCATTGAACAAAGATTGCTATGGATTTACAATTCATCCTGATGGTAAATTTATCGAACGAAAGAATATCGGCTGGTGTGGTACACCACCAATCTCGTACGACAATTTTCAAGGAACATGGCAGTATCAAACAGAACAAAGTTTACAAATTACTGTCGGATATTGGGGTGGACAAGAAAAATATATCCTGAAAATTATTTCTCTCTCCTCCACGATAATTGAAATCTATTATCAGTCCCGCGAGAACATCCCAAACCAACCATCATCGTTGCAATGAACCAACCCGGAGGGAATGTTGGATTGATTTGACCTCTCCGGTTTCATCCTACCGGTATAAAGTGTAACCAACTGAAATTCAAATCTTAAAATACATACACCGCGACATGATAAACGAAATGTTTTTCGTGTTGAAAACCGTGACATTTTTTTCTATACACGTTTGGCAATATTTTCTCTCATTTTTTTAAAAAAGTGTTGACTTTCTCTAAAAAAATCTCTACATTTGTACCGCTTCTCCGCTCAATCTTACTTGTTCCAATGGTTGAGTGAAAATAATTTCTTTACTATAAACTATTCGAGGTATATATGTATAAAAGTTGTAGGATTATTTTATCAACATTCGCGCTCTTTCTGTTCTTCAGTGGCTCTGGCTTTATCACCGTTCTATCAGCACAAGGATTTTCCATTCCATTCTATGTTCGTGATAATGGAACAGGAAAAGACACGCTTCAATTCGGATTCGATGTTAACGCAACCTATTGCATTGATTATGCCTTGGGTGAATACGAAGAACCTCCACTCCCTCCCGACGGAGTCTTCGAAGTTCGGTTCATTGATTCCCGTAATTCTTCCGGCGCCTGTTTAGGACAGGGAATTGATATGAATTTACATAATTGGGTTGCAGGCATTAAAGACTCATTTCGAGTACGATTTCAAGGGAGTTCACCTTCAGGCGGTGCGTATCCGTTTTATTTTTCCTGGCCATCAGGACTTTCAACATACTTTACTTCCCTTACTCTGAAATATTCTCATCCTGACTCCGGGGCAATGACCGTTGATATGCTTACTAATTCATCTGCTGTGATTGACAACGCGGAGATTGATAAATTGTATATCATATGTACAACGTTAAGTTCCGGAGGATTCATAAACGTTGTATCGCCAAACGGTGGTGAACATTTATATGCCGAAAATATTCACAACATACAATGGACAAGTGTTGTTGTTGCAAACATCAAAATAGATTATTCAATTGATAACGGAAGCACATGGTCAGCAATTGTCTCATCTACTCCTGCATCTTCCCGAAGTTATAGTTGGAACGTACCCAACACTCCATCTTCTAACTGCAAGATAAAAATAAGCGATGCCAATGATTCAACTTTGAATGATATCAGTAACGGCGTCTTCTACATTCACCTCCCTCCAACAATTACGGTTCTGCCGGGGTCATTCGCAGTCAATCTGCACGAGGGAGACAGTACGTACGAAACATTGACGATTGGAAATTCCGGTTTAGGTGATTTGCATTGGCAAATCAATGTTCCGAATTCTTCTGAAAGTAAAATCGAAAATCTCAACGTTCCTGCATATTCAAAAATTGATAAAGTAGATGCAAGCATGCCGATTTTTCATTCTGATTTTTTCGAAACAACGACACATCGAAACGAGGAACAGAACCAATACTTCGGACAACTTTCCAGTTCACCTTTGTTTGCAGACGGATTTGAAGACGGAGATTATAATGGATGGGTCAGTAATGGTTCAGGAATGAAAGAAATTACAAATACGACTGCGGCAAATGGAAGCCAGTATAGTTACCATGAATATAATTCTCCGTTCGGGCATGGTGACGGTGTGGCATATGTGGTTGATTCTCTGAGACCGAAATATGTCGGTTTATATTTTCGTTCCGGCTCTACGACACAA
>JACPVN010000567.1 GCA_016191715.1 Ignavibacteriota bacterium
AACACCGACCCCGAAACCGAATGCGGCAACGAAATTAAAAAACGCCGCCCACAGCACTGCATACTTCGGGGAGAGAACGCGTGTGGAAATGACGGTTGCAATAGAATTCGCCGCGTCGTTCATTCCGTTTAAAAAATCAAACAGCAACGCGAGGAAGATGATAAAGACAACTAAGAAATCCATGCTCGAAGTACGTTAGGCGTGCTTGATAAGAATCGTTTCCAGAACGTTTGCCACGTCTTCACATTTATCCGTCGCGGTTTCCAATCCGACATAAATTTCCTTGAGTTTGATAATTAAAATCGGGTTGGGTTCTTCATCAAATAATTTTGCAATTGCTGTTTCAAAGACCGTATCTGCTTCATTTTCATAGGAGTGTACCTGTCGAAGAACATGGTAGATAGGGTCATGATGTTTCAGGTCTTTCAGTAATACGATACCTTTTTCAAGTTCATTTACTGAATGGTCTAAGATATTGATAAGTCGAATCATTTCTTCAGGACATTTATCAATTTTATAGAGAACGAAACGGTTCGCACTTCCATCCATATAATCCATTATGTCATCCAAAGCCGAAGTTAAGACATGAATATCTTCCCTGTCAATCGGAGTGATAAATGTTGAATTTAATGCGGAAAATATTTCATGCGTAATTGAATCGCCGACGTGTTCTAATTCATTCATTTTGTCAACAAGCGCCACGCGTGCCTCCGGAGTAGCGCAGGCAATTTCTTGTAATAATTTTGTTGCCTGTTGAATATTGTGGACGGATTTTTCAAAAAAGACAAAGAACTTATCCTCGTGAGGGAGTAATGATTGAATGAAATTATCTATACGCATGATTCAGGAATAAATTGAAGAAAAAGGAATGACAATTTTGAAATTGCCGCGCAAATATAGCCAATCCACATTAAACAACAAAACCTTTTTCCGAACCGGAATCAGGGGGAAACGATTGAGCAAACAACATCAAGTGAACGCACAAAAGAAGCAACCCTATATCTTCCACAACCCTATCCCACCCGACGATAGAAGATTTTGATGCACCAAAACACCCACAATTGATTTCCAATCCACGGAATATGGCTGATGAGATTGCGAAGATGAAAACAACATTCAACGCTGAAAGTAAAGAGGCGCTTGCCCGAACGCGAAATCCTCCGAGGAGAAACAATCCGCACAACAATTCGACCCATGGAATTATCAATGCGAATATATTTACCAGCGAAAATGGCACAAGTCCGTACGCATGAACGTTCGATGCAAATAATTCCGGCAATGCAATTTTATCAACGCTTGCAATCACGAACACGAGACCTAATATTGTTCGAGAGAAAAAAATGGTGTATGTATTTTCTAAGAACTTTTTCACAGAAGATAGTTTTCAGTTTTTAGTTTTTGGTTTCTTGTCATTAGTCAATCGTCATTGGTGAGTGGTGATTTGTGAGTTGTTAGTATAAGATATTGGATTTTCCAATCACCCCTACGCCCTGCTCTCTACACCCTTGCATACGGCAAATCTCACATCACAGATAGTTCACCGCTCGACAGGCATTTCTTCCCGTTCCCATCTATCCCAACCTTCCTCAAACAACAGCAAACGTTTGAACTCTAACTGTTCCATAAACTCTGCTAACCCGCGACCGAGCGGACACATAAGATTGTTACAATAGATTGCAACTGTTGTATCTCGTGGAAACATTGCCAGTTGTTCAAAGTAGTTATCAACTTGCAGATAAGGAATATTTTTTGAACCGGGAACACGCCCTTTGTTGAATTCGTCAGGTTCGCGGGCATCGAGAATAAGCGTTTGCCGTTCGCGCACTAACTGAGCAAACTGCTCAACGGAAATTATTTTAATTCCTTTCCAAGATTCTTTCGGTTTGGGTTGAACGGGTTTCTTCTCAATTGCTTGTTCTGATTGAGGTTGTTCCGGCTTGGTTTGTTGGAAGTGAACCGAATCCGTTTTTGAAGAATCTACTTCTTGAATTGATGCTGCAAATAATTCGGTCAATGAAGTTGTATCTTTTGGCAGTTCTTTCCTTATGAGAGAGATTCCTTTGGGAGAAAAATAATTGTAAATGAAAGCAAGCATGATGCAAAGCAAAAGAATGCTTCCAATTTCTTTGAAAAGTTTTTTTACATTGTTACTCATTCCACAAACCGTTCTCCGACAGAAATTTTGTGCCCGCGTAAAAATTCTTCCGCCGACATTTTCCTTTTCCCTTCCTGTTGAAGTTCAAGTATTTCCACAGCGCCATTTCCGCACGAAACGACAAGTCGTTTATCTGCTATGAGAACTTCCGAAGACGAACCCGGTCGGACATCGTTGAGAATTTGGCTTCGATAGAATTTCAGTATTTTTCCTTTGTGGAATGTAAATGAACACGGAATAGGAGAAAGTCCGCGAATAAAATTGTGGACTTCTTGCGCGGACTTCGACCAATTTATTTTACAATGTTCTTTGAAAAGTTTTGGCGCCGGTGAAGCGAGAGAACTATCCTGTGCGTAACGCGGCGGATTTCCATTTTCAATCAATCGAACTGTGTGAAGAACAATCTCCGCTCCAATTTCTGCAAGCCGGTCATGAAGTTCTCCGGCAGTTTCATTTTCACGTATCGGCAAACGTGCTTGAAGAATGATGTTACCGGTATCCACTTTCTCATCGAGGAAAAATGTTGTTACACCTGTTTCTTTTTCTCCGTTGATGATTGCCCATTGAATCGGCGCCGCGCCCCGATACTTTGGCAACAATGATGTGTGAAGATTGAACGTGCCCTGTTTCGGTAATTGAAAAACCTCAGTAGGTAAAATTTTAAACGCGACAACAACGGAAACATCCGCATCCAACGCTCTGAGTTGCTGTAAGAACAAAGCATCTTTTAACGTTTCGGGTTGAAGAAGCGGGAGATTGTGCTCAAGTGCAAATTCCTTTATTGGTGAAACGGAAACCCTTTGTCCGCGCCCTGAAGGTTTATCAGTATTTGTTACCACGCCGACAACTGAGTACGATTGTTCAAGAAGAAGTTTGAGACTTGGAATTCCAAACTCCGCAGTTCCCATGAAAACAATTCGCATCGTTCTGTTTCTGATTGCTTTGATTTTTTACTACGCCGGAACCGTTGCAGTTGAAATAACGGGGTATGATGTTTCAACTTCTCCCTGCTTGATTTTATCCAACTGCTCTTTATGCAATTTTCTTTTCGTAGCGGAGAGATGGTCAAGAAATAATACACCGTTGAGATGGTCAATCTCGTGCATGATGACGCGGGCAAGCAAATCGTGCGCTTCCTTTTCCTGTTGTTGAAAATCCGTATCACGAAAACGGACAATAATTCCTTCTGCGCGTTCCACTTCATCACGTACATCGGGAATACTCAGGCATCCTTCTTCCATCGTCGCGCTTCCGTCCCGACCGACTATTTCCGGATTAATCAACGCCATCGGTTTCACTTCCTCATATCCTTCGACTTCAGAAACATCAACAACTATAATCCGTTCTAAACTTCCGACCTGATTCGCCGCAAGTCCGATTCCCTGTGCCTGATGCATCGTCTCAAACATATTCATGATTTGAGAAATATGCTTGTCGGTTACTTTCGTTACCGGCTTTGCTTTTTTCTTTAAGACTTCGGAACCGTAGAGATAGATTGGGAGAATACTCAACGAATAATACTTTCAATGAAATGGTGTTACTGATATGTGGATGAAAGGTGCGACTCATATTATCATGAGTCGCACGTTATTTATCCCAAATACGCCCGAAGATGTTTACTTCGCGTCGCATGACGCAATCGTCTAATTGCTTTTTCTTTGATTTGACGAACACGCTCACGAGTGAGTTTGAACTTCTCACCGATTTCTTCCAACGTAAGAGAATGTTCGCGCCCAAGTCCGAAGTACAAACGAATAACTTCCGCTTCACGTTCTGTGAGAGTGTTCAGAGCGCGTTCAACTTCCTTACTTAACGAATCTTTAATCAAGGTCGTATCGGGCATCGGCGTCCGCTCATCCTGAATAACATCGAGCAGACGATTATCTTCACCCTGAGCAAAGGGCGCATCCATTGATAGATGGCGACCGGAAATTTTCAGAGTATCCGAAACTTCGTAGAGCGACATATCGAGTTCTTCCGCGAGTTCGCTTGCGCTCGGTTCCCGTTCGAATTCCTGTTCGAGTGAACTGAACGCCTTCCCTATTTTATTAAGCGCGCCAACACGGTTCAAAGGTAACCGAACGATACGCGATTGTTCCGCCAACGCTTGCAAGATAGATTGACGAATCCACCACACCGCATAGGAGATAAACTTAAATCCGCGCGTCTCATCGAACCGTTTCGCCGCATTGATAAGTCCCAAATTTCCTTCGTTGATTAAATCGCCGAGCGACAATCCCTGATTTTGGTATTGCTTTGCCACACTGACAACGAACCGGAGATTCGCTTTCGTTAATTTCTCAAGCGCCTTTTGGTCTCCTTTTTTAATGCGCTTCGCTAATTCAATTTCTTCGTCGGGAGTGAGTAATTCCACTCTCCCGATTTCCTGGAGGTATTTGTCGAGAGACTGACTCTCCCGATTCGTAATCTGTTTTGTAAGTTTTGCCATTCTTCTATTGTGTTGTGATAAACTTTTCTCTAACTATTCGGTTCGTCGTGTATCTAAATCTATTTTGTCAACGATTCCTACAATGCTTGCATCAACAGGAGCCATTTCAACGCGAAGCGGACTCGTTGCTTCGCGTGATGTAATATAAAAAACAGTTTCGCCTTGTCCCGCGCCTACAGTATCCACCGCGATAATCGGGTCCCCCGCGTGTTGACGTTTTGCATTGAGCGGCTGAACAAGTTGTAACTTCGTCCCGATAAGACTTTCGTCTTTCCGTGTCGCCCATACTGTACCTATTACTTTTCCGAAAAACATTTCACAGTTTCCTGTTTTCTGTTTTATGTTTCCAGTTTGTTGTTTGGGTCATTCTAATTTCTGATTTCTGATTTCTGATTTCTTACCACTCACTACTCACCAATTAACCAATTAACCAGTTAACCAACTAACTAACAGCGACATCCAACGTATCAACCACCGCCATGATGACCGCATCAACCGGTTTGTTTTTCGTCTGAGCAGTTTGACGTGCGGAACTTCCACTGCACACAAGCACAACATCGCCAACGCCGGCTTGCACAGTATCCACGGCGATAACGAATGTATCTTTCAGTTTGTAGTCAAGCCCGATGTGCTTCACCACCTGAAACTTCATCCCGACAAGTTCTTCATCTTTTCTTGTCGCCCACACAGTTCCAACTACTTTTCCTAAAAACATAATTTCCTGTTTTGGTTGATTGTTATAAAATATCGTTTGGTGTAATTACCGTCAATCCATGGACTTTCCGAAACTCAGAAAGTTGACGGGTTAAAATCGGGAGTTTACTTTCTAAGCACAAACCTGCAACTAACGGGTTCATTCGTCTCAAATTTTTACCGTTGAATAAAGGTGCATAGTTCGGAGCGCTTTTCGCATTCAATCCTAAAATCTTCAAAACGGACATCGCATCTTCAGCCGCCGTTCGTTCGGTCGCAGTTTTTGCAATTGAAAAAACCTCGATGGCATTGAATACAGTCGTATAACAGAAATATTTCTGCATTACCAGCCGCATAACGGAAACTTCGATACTGTTTGAAATCAAATGTTCAAGAATAATATCCGTGTGAAGAACAAGTTTCTGTACTTTCAATTTCGTTCCTCAAGCAATTCGCTTGCTCGCCGGATAAATCCACGATTACGTTTCAAACTTCCTTCCGATTTCAGAAATCGAAGTACGTCTGCCCGTTCTTCCATTTGAAGCCGTACTATACGTTCAATCTCCTCTTCTGTAACACCGAGTTTCTTCAGTGATGAAGAAAGACCGCCGGAAATCAATCGAACCGTAACATGTGAGCCTGTTTTGAATAAGTCATGCAATTCGGAAGGCAGTCTTACTATGCCATCCTTTTCTATCACAGTTTCAAATTCAGTAACAGGATATGCTGTCATAACTACGGATTACAATGCTGTTAGTTTCCGAATCAACGCAACCTACTAAGACAACGAACGGGGCTGTGGTAACAGCCCCGATATTGCCACTCGGTCCGCGTGATGAAATCGTCCTTTGCTATGCGTACACTTCTTTTTCGTTGCACTGACAAACCTGAATTCGTTTATGACTGAAACGGATGCTGCCGTGCTTCGATGGTTCTGAGCTCACGTAGAGGACAGGATGTTTGATTGCTCCGCATTTCTGACATTTTTTGCCGGGCTGTGCCGCGGCTTTTGCCGCTTTATCTGCAAAGGTTTGTTGTTTTGCCATAGTATTTTCTCTTCCTTAATGATTAATGTTATTAAAATATTCTTACTGCGTTACCGCCTGTTTCCGTCGCTCGGTGAAGTACCGTGACAGTACTTGCAAACAGTTCTTCACGCTTCATTCCCTGAACCACGCCGCACACGCCGATACTGAGTGTCACGGAAAAACTTTTGGTTTCGAGCGGAATCGTCAGACTTGCGATGTTCATCCTGATTTTCTCTGCCCAAATCTGCGCATCGTTTGCCGATGTGCTAATGAGCAAAATTCCGAACTTGTTATCATCCAATCTTCCCACAACATCATACGGACGGATGCTCGAACGAAGCGCTTTTGAGAGAACCGTTATTACCCGCTCGAACCCTTCAACACCGTGGCGTTGGGAAATTTCCTGAGCGTGGTCAACTGACATCATCAGCATCGCTAATTCCACATCTGTATCTTCCGCGCGTTGCAACTCTTCATTGATTCTCTGCATGAAGAATTTCTTTGAATACATTCCCGTCACTTCATCAATGATAACATGCTCTTTGATTATATCATTCAAATAGAGAATCTCAAGCGTCGTAGCCGCATTCTCCGTTAGCCGTGTCAATGTTGTTACATCCTGACGTGAATAATTTGACGGCTCTCTGCTTTCAATGTTCAGTGAACCGTAACATTTATTCATTGAACTAATTGGAATCGAAAGAAATGAACCTTGTATTGTCACTTTCTCTTCTTTGTAAAATCTCGGTAGCGGCGATTTTTCTAAATTTTCAACAATCGTGAATTTATTGTTTTTGATTGTATGACCGGCAATGCTGTTTGGAAACTCAATAACCTGTTCCGGGCCGATATACGGTTCGTAGGAACGGTTCATAATCTTTTTTGCAATCCACGCGTTCTTTGTTTCATCAAACAATACAACGGTCAGGAAATCCCAACTCACCAACTTCGAGGTTTCTTCAGCAAGCGAGTGAACCACACTAAACAAAGTAAAATCACTGCGCAATCGTGATTGCATTTTCTTCAGTGATGAAAGCACTTCCGACTCGACAAGCAACTCGTACTTGCTTGTGTAACTCTTAATGAGTGATGAAATCAATTTTGTAAATTTGCCAAGTTGTTCGATTGTCTCTTCGCCAAAAGCATCTTCTACGATACTGTCAACCGTCAGAACAGCGACGGGAAATTCAGGTATCGGTTCTGTAGTTGTGTTTGTGTAGAACACAGGAACTCCGGCAAATGATTTTACGCCTGATGCCGAATTATAATACATGAACAACTCAAGTTCCGAAGCAGGGTTTACGGAAGTGAGTAACTCCGGTTTCCCCGTGAATGCTACCTTGCTCACCAAATCATTTCCGAGACTGAATCGGCGAGTATTCATAAAACAATTGCTGTCGGTGATTCGCGCTTCAAGAATCATCTGTAACTTTTCCTGATTCGACCAGAAAAATGCAACAGTGTTTGCAAACAGTGTCTCTCTGATTGCCGCAAGAACTTTATTCAATAAATAATTAAACTCTGCACGCGGCTCTGCTTCATCACGAAACAATTCCGAGTTCACATCAAAAAAATCATTCACCTGAAATTCACGCTGTAGCTTTACTTCTTTCTTCACAGCGGGAAATCCTTCGAGTGCCGGCTTTTCAGGAACAATACTCACTTGTTTTTCCCTTTCTTCGATGATCGGTGGCTCATAATTATTCACTTCTATTGTCGGTGGAACTATTCTGATTGATTCTTCAAACGGTTCTTCATGCTCAGTCTCGATATGTTTTCCATAGTCTGAGTGAAGGTCATCAAAGACAATTTTCTTCACTTGTGAACTTTCAGGTTGTGAGTAATTCTGTGATGGTAAATCTGAATCTTCTTTTTCTTCGTGCCGGAAAACCGGTAACAGCATGTACAATGCAATCGCCGAACCCATCCCGACAAACAGCATGATAAGGCGAATCCAAAATAAATCTACGGCGACACTTAATCCGAGCGACGAAACACTGACCATAAAAAGAATGCCCTCACGCAAGCTGAAATGGAAATTCTTTCGATTCCACCAGTTTTTGAGGGCTTCCTGTACCCGATGGGTATTTGTATTGAGATACGGTCTGCTCAAAATTGGTCTAAATCTAAGAATTTATTGCATAAAAATCAATCATTTACTTGAATTTTCAAAAAGATTTTTTTGGGCTGATATTTCTCATTGTCTATCCTTCCCAACATGAAAATATTTCTAAGGATTCGGGAACATACAACCGTAAGCATTGGTACAAGCAATAAACAATTTCAATAATTTCAGGAGTTCATCATGAAACGATATATTTTTTTCGCTGTGTTGTTTGTCCTTATCATTCAGGGAGAATCGTTCGGACATATCTTCCGACAAACGTATAAACCAAAGATAGAGTTCAACGGCTATCTTAATCGAACATGCTTTCCCCATCGTGGTGGAGTTGCGTATCTCAACATCTCCATTAACACTCCCGCGGTTGAATCAGACAAACGGAAACCCATGAATCTCTCCGTCGTGCTTGATAGAAGCGGCTCGATGGCAGATGCACGGAAAATTGATTATGCAAAATCTGCTCTCAACTATTTAATTGATAACTTAACCGGCGAAGATTATTTTTCGTTGGTTATTTATGATGACCAGATGGATGTGCTTGTTTCACCTCAGCAGGTTCGCGACAAACGTCGTCTGAAAAATCTCGTCAGTGAAATCGAACCACGCGGCTCCACCAACTTAGGCGGCGGTATGGTTGAAGGATTCCGCGTAGCAGAAAAGTTTGTCACGAAAGAATTGGTTAATCGTGTCATCC
Source organism: Ignavibacteriota bacterium (assembly GCA_016191715.1). GTDB lineage: Bacteria > Bacteroidota > Ignavibacteria > UBA10030 > SZUA-254 > FW602-bin19. The sequence goes on from JACPVN010000567.1 coordinate 9,142, forward strand.
TACTTTCCGATGGACTTGCGAACCAGGGAATCACCGACCCAGGCGAACTGAATCGAATTGCATCACGTTACAGAAGTAAATCCATTTCACTCAGCACTATGGGCGTAGGATTGGATTACAACGAGAACCTGATGCTCAGTCTCGCTGAGTCGGGCGGAGGAAATTATTATTACATCGAAAGTCCCCGTCAACTTGCTTCAATCTTTGAAAAGGAATTGCGCGGACTTTCTGCAATCGTTGCACAAAATGCCTTCATCGAACTCGAACTTGGTCGCGATGTAACAATAAAAGATGTTATCGGATGCAATTGGAACCGTGCTACCGAAACCCGCATCATTCATCTCGGAGATTTATATGGAAATGAACACCGAAACGTAACCGTTGAACTGAACATTCCCGAAGGAAACGGAACAAAACGTGTCGCAACCGGAACATTGAAATATGAATCAAGAAAGATTGACAAACGAAGATTCCCTACATTCACTGTCGAGATTCACTATACGGATGATATAGCAGAGTTAGACAACAGTAAGAACATCGAAGTTCAGGGTAAAGTTGATGTAGCGCTTTCAACACGGAAGGTCGAACAGGCAATGGATGCCCTGGATGCAGGCGATGAGGGCGGCGCTGCACAAATATTAGAAGAAGCCCGTTCTATGATTCAATCGTCCGATGCGATTTCCAACCAGGTCGCCGCACCAATGATGGAAGAACAACTTCAATCACTTGAGACGTTTTCCAAAGAATTGAAAGATGAAACCAAAGATAAACGTGCAAGAAAGAAATCAATACAGTATCAAAACTATCAAACACTGAAGAAAAAGTAGAAACAACATTTAGCCGACCCGAATTGCCACGTGCGAAATTGCACGTGGCATTTTTCTTTTCAGGTTGATATAATATTCGAGAACAGATTCTGAATCTCGAACACTCCATCCGAT
>JACPVN010000568.1 GCA_016191715.1 Ignavibacteriota bacterium
ATCTCCGTTATATTTGCGCTTAACACATACTCACTACAACTCAACGCAATCAACGGAACTATTGTGGCAACGCCCGACCAAACCTCGTACAATCATGGTTCAACGGTCGAGTTACTCGCAAACGCAAACACCGGTTTTCGTTTTGATTATTGGAGTGGCGATGTCCCGCAAGACGGGAGTACAACCAATCCCCTCACACTTCTGATGGATGGAAATAAATCCGTTACGGCAAACTTTGTCGGGAATGAATTATCTTCATCCGCAACCGTTCTTTCGTTCGGAAATGTTCTGCTCGGTACATCGAAGACTGACAGCATTGTTGTAACGAACATCGGCACGACGGATTACTCGATTACAAACATTGCATCGGGCAATCCTCAGTTCACTGTCTCACCTGATTCGGGAACAGTAGCGGTTGGCGATAGCATGAAATTATATTTTACGTACACACCAACTTCGGCTGATAATCAAGCCGGAACATTCACCTTCACGCACAGCGGATTTTCTTCTCCGTTTACAGTTGATGTGAACGGGACCGGAATAACTCCGGTGTTTTCCATCTCCGCAAACTCACTCACGTTCGGAAACGTTCTTTTCGGTACTTCCAAAGTTGACAGTGTAACGGTTACGAACACGGGAAGTGCAACGCTGAATATCTCAAGCATTTCATCTGATAATGCAGAATTTAGTTTCTCGCCGGGTGCGACAGTTTCGCTTGCACCAAATGCTTCACAAAAATTTTATGTGACGTTCACTCCAACAAGCATGGGAGCGAAAACGGCAAACATTGCATTCACTCACGACGCAAGCGGTTCGCCGCATGTCGTTTCTGCAAGCGGGACGGGAATCGCTCCGCTTTACTCCGTCTCATCAACATCAATTCTCTTTGGTGATGTTCGAACCGGACAGGCAAAACAGGACAGTGTGATTGTTACGAACACAGGAACTGCATCGCTTACAATTTCAAGCGTCATTTCGAATAACACGCGATTTACCGCGAATCCTGCTACGGCAACACTCGCCGCTGGCGCATCGAAAACGTTTGTGGTAACATTCGCACCGCTCGCGACAGGAAATCACGACGGAGAAATTGTCTTCACACACACAGCAAACAGTTCACCCGATACGGTGACACTCAACGGAAATGGAACGGCTCCGCAATTTAGTGTTTCATCAGGTTCGGTTTCTTTTGGCGATGTATTGGTTAATGGTTCGAAACAGGACAGCGTAACGGTAACGAACACCGGAACTGCTACATTGAACATTTCCAATGTAACTTCGAGCAATGCACGATTTACCGTCAGTCCGACGACAGGAACGCTCGCGCCAAACGGTACAAAGAAATTTTATATGACGTTCTTACCTACTGCAACCGGAAATCAAACAGGAACAATCTCGTTTGTGAATGATGCGACAGGTTCGCCGCATACGGTTTCGGTGAGTGGTACAGGAATTTTCCCGAACATTTCTCTCTCGGCAACATCGAAAACATTCGGCAATGTTGTTGTTGGTCAGAATAAACTTGACAGCGTGACGATTTCTAATATAGGAACTGCGCCGCTTGTTATCACCGGTATGACGTTGAACGGAAATCAGTATTCAATCACTCCGACAACGGGAACCATCGCACCTGCAAGTTCACAGAAATTATACATCACCTTTGCACCGACATCAACCGGTGCGAAGAATGATACAATCAAGATGACGCACAATGCGGCAGGTTCTCCTTCGAAAGTATCATTGAGCGGAACGGGAACTGCGCCGCAGTTTGCATTGAACTCAACTACAAAATCGTTTGGCAATGTACCCCCCAATACTTTGAAGAAAGACAGCGTTACTGTCACGAATAACGGAACTGCAACGTTGAATATTTCTTCGGTTGTTTCAAGCAATGGGAAATTCGTTGTCACTCCTACAAACGGAACTGTTAACGCGAATGGCGGGACGAAGAAGTTTTACATTAATTATACACCCCCAACTCTCACCTATGACACGGCAAAGATTACGTTTACACATGATGCGAGCGGTTCACCATCTGTGGCAACGGCGACGGGACTTGGATATGCACCATTGTTTTCTGCTTCTGCGCAAACAATCAATTTCGGTGATGTAAAACCGGGAGTTGCAAAGAAAGACAGTGTTGTCATTACCAATAAAGGTACAAAGACGTTGACTGTTTCATCGGTTATTTCTTCTGATGGATGGTTCACGGTGACACCGACATCGGGAACAATAAATGTAAATAGCACAAAGAAATTTTACATTACGTTCACGCCTACGAATACTGTATCAAGTAATGCAACAATCAGATTTCAACATGATGCAGTTGGTACGCCTTCGCTTCTCCTCGTCAACGGGCGTGGCGCGGCGCCGCAGTTTAGCAAATCAAAAAATTCGATAGCGTTTCCTATGACGGTGTTGAATGAGACAAGTAAAGATAGCATCATCATCACGAATAGCGGAAATGCTGTCTTGAAGATTACATCGCTCGTGTCGAATAACAATGAATTTCTAATCACGCCATCAAGTGATTCCATCAATGCGGGTTCAACAAAGAAATATTATGTTACGTTTGCACCGGCTAGTACTGGAGTAAAAGCAGGGAAAATCATTCTCGTCCACAATGCTTCGTCGAAACCGGATACAACGTCAGTGACTGGTTCAGTTGGTACGGCATGGTTTTATGTTGACTATAACCGCAGGGATGATGGCGGGTATCGCCAAAACATGGGAAGTGTTCCTACGGTTGCATCAAAAACCGATAGCGTGTATGTTGTTAATAATGGTGATGTTCCTCTTGTTATTTCAGCACTCGGGAACAATGATTCGAATTTTACTTTTTCACCTATGACAGATGTCAGTGTCAGACCGGGAGAAAGAAAAAAATACTATATAACATTCACACCAAGATTTGAAGGTTACCGGTCAATAACAATTTCGTTCAGCGCGGTCGGAAGACCAACACTTACAGGCCGCCAAG
>JACPVN010000585.1 GCA_016191715.1 Ignavibacteriota bacterium
CCGTCGGGCGAAGTCATTTCTGTCGTGGTAACAATTTCGGATACAAGCGGGTATCTCCTGCGCGATACCACCATGTTGGTTACCGGAAACTCGACCATGATATTTTCTGATGATGCTTCCAACGGAATGATACAATGGAATTCAGACTCGTGGGGTGTCACTGCCGAGGGATACAGCTCCGCCCATGCGTTCACGGAAAGCCGGACAGGAAATTATCGTTCAAACATGCAACAGACGATGACGCTTGGCGCGCCTCTGAACCTTTCAGGATTCAACTACGCTACGCTCGCCTTCATGACGAAATGGGCAATACAACCATCGTTTGATTTTGGTCTTGTTGAAGTTTCAAAAGATAGTAACGCCTGGAAATCGGTACGCTCGACTCTTTCGAGGAAAGCATCCGGCGATGAAGAGCAAGGATTTGGCACGTGGGGATATGATGGATATACTCCGGGCTTGCAATGGGTACAACAAACATTCGACCTGACAGAATTTATAAACGATTCACTCTGGATTCGTTTCCGGCTTTCTTCAAACGGTTCGGACGAACGGGACGGCTGGTACATTGATGACATTAAAATCCGCGGGTACCAATCCGGACCTGTCGGAATTCAACAAGACAAACAAACAATACCAACAGAGTTCTCCCTGAAACAAAATTATCCGAACCCGTTCAATCCTTCCACTGTTATTCGTTATCAGTTACCTGATAAAAGTTTTGTAACTCTCAAAGTGTATGATTTATTAGGTAGAGTAGTAGCCACGGTTGTAGATGGTATTCAAGAAACAGGCTACAAATCAGTAGAGTTTAACGCCTCATCTTTACCAAGCGGTGTCTATCTCTATCGCTTACAAGCTGGTACATTCACTGATATAAAAAAGATGCTCGTAGCCCGTTAGAAAAAGAAAATATCTTCAAGAAAAAGCCGGTTCTCGAAAGATGAGTGCTATACACTATCCGGGATTGAAACTTTCTTCGTTCTATTAAGGAAATAAGATTGATAGAGTATTGGAGAAACCAGTAATCAAAAACTGAAACCAGGAAACTATAAACCGTAAACTGCCTTTCCTTTCCCTTTGGTACTTCGCATCCATTTTTGTACTTTGACTCATCAATGAACTACGTATCTCTTTTTCTTGCACTCTTGATTTTATTCCTGTCGGGTTGCGAGCCGCTTTCGTTGCCTGATGAGGAAACGGAACGGGATGTAGTCGCCGATGTCCTTGCAATGGTAACTCCCGACACCGTCCTTCTCAACTCGACATTTTCGGTTCAACTCGGTTTTCCGAATGTCTGCGGCGGGACTTTTAAACGTGTCAATGTTACGTATGATACACTATACCATGTGTTTCTTCAACCCATTATCCATAAAGTGCCTCAGGAAGTTTGTCCCGCTGTGTATGAAGTTCAGACTGTTACATCAACAGTGAAACTAACAAAGACCGGTGTCCATCAAATTGTGGCAATCGGCAATTTCGGCAGTTTCAGAAAAGATATTCTCGTCGTGGACGAAGTATCCAACCATGGAACATTCCGGTTCGCCTTCCGTTTTCAGAACAGAGGCGGACAAGCGCAGGAATTTTATTCTGCCTCATTACGATTTCTCAACCAACTGCCGGATGGTTTTTTGAATTTCACAACCGATGATTCCGGTATCTGGGATACGACGTTTACTCATACTTCCGGTACGCTTCAATTTATCATCGGCAACGGTTTTCAATTTACATCAACACGCGGCGTTACCGAAAGCGGAATCATCATTATTCCATGAAGAGCAAACAACGCGTCGTTCGATGCGACAACATTTCCATCGGTGGCAGTAATCCTTTTGTTTTGATTGCCGGTCCGTGTTTGATTGAAGGAAAAGAAATCACGTTCAAAACCGCAGAGCGGATTATGCAGATCACCGAGCGACTTCACGTCCCGTTTATTTTCAAATCATCCTACAAGAAAGCAAACCGCACAAGCGGCAAATCGTTCGTCGGTCTTGAATTGGAAACGGCGTTGAAAATTCTTTCAGAGATAAAACGTGAATTCGATATTCCTATTCTCACCGATGTTCACACGGAACAAGAAATTTCCGTTGCGGCAGAAGTTGCTGATGTCATTCAGATACCCGCATTTCTTTGCCGGCAGACAGAACTGCTTCAAGCGGCGGGAAAAACCGGGAAAATTGTCAACATCAAAAAAGGACAATTCATGGCGCCGGAAGATATGAAACATCAGGCGAAAAAAGTCGAGATGACCGGAAATAATAATGTGTTGCTCACTGAACGCGGAACGACGTTCGGCTACCACAATTTGGTTGTTGATATGCGCTCGTTAGTTATCATGCGTTCGCTTGGCTATCCTGTAATTTTGGATGCAACACATTCCGTTCAACTCCCCGGCGGAGCGATGAGCAAATCCGGCGGACAACCGGAGTTTATCTTTCCGATTGCAAGGGCGGGTGCGGCAGTCGGGATTGACGGATTGTTCATCGAAACTCATCCGAATCCGGCAAAAGCGAAGAGCGATGCGGCAAGTCAATTGAAACTCGATTTGCTCGAAGAACTCCTCAGGCAAGTCATTGCCATTGATGAAGTTGTCAAGTAATACCATGCCTTCGAAGAAACGTCCTTCACTATCATTAACAGAAAAGTTGAAACAGATTCGCATGGTTGTCATGGATGTTGACGGCGTGTTGACGGATGGACGAATCATCATTGACGCACGCGGGATTGAATATAAAAGTTTCGACGTGCATGATGGATACGGAATTGCGCGGGCGCGTGAACACGGAATTCTCTTTGCAATTATTTCCGGGCGAACATCAAAATCGGTTGACCATCGCGCAAAGAGATTGAAGATTGCCGATGTGTATCAAAGCCGCATGGACAAGGTCGCGGCGTACAAGGAAATCAAACAGAAGTATTCGCTGAACGATAACGAGGTTTGTTTCATCGGTGATGATGAATTTGATGTACCGCTGTTGAACACCGTGGGACTTTCCTTCGCTCCCGCAAATGCGATGGATGAAGTGAAGAAGCATGTTCATGTTGTACTGAAAAAAGAAGGCGGGCGCGGAGCCGTGCGTGAAGTTCTCGATTTGATTCTGAAAGCAAAGAGTTTGATATGAACGAACATCAACAGTCAATCGAAAAAGGAAAAGAGGTTGTCCGCATCGAGTTAGATGCTGTAACGGAGTTACAACATCGCATTGATGAAAATTTTGCTCACGCAGTCGAGACGATGCTTGCCTGTAACGGGAGAATTATTGTGACAGGGATGGGAAAATCAGGATTGATTGCACGGAAAATCGTTGCCACCCTTAACTCGACCGGCACACCTTCGATGTTTCTTCATCCGTCCGATGCAATTCACGGAGACCTAGGCATGGTACGGAATGAAGATGTCGTGTTGTGTCTTTCCAAAAGCGGCGACACAGACGAACTTCAACATTTGATTCCGTTATTCAAACGCATCGGTGTTCCAATGATTTCCATGACAGGAAATCTTGGTTCCAAACTCGCGCAACATTCTTCCGTCGTGCTTGATGTGAGTGTACGAGAAGAAGCGTGTCCGTTCGACCTCGCACCGACTGCATCTACAACAACAATGCTTGTCATGGGCGATGCGCTGGCGATTGCATTGCTGGAGAAACGAAATTTCACACGTGAAGATTTTGCTTTGTTTCATCCGGGAGGAAATCTCGGGAAGCGATTACTCCTGAAAATTGAAGAACTGATGATGACGGGTGATGCAGTTCCGAAAGTTCAGAACAACGTTCCGCTTCGCGATGCGATTCTTGAAATTACTTCAAAACGTCTGGGTGCAACGTGTGTTGTTGATGGAAACGACAAACTTATCGGCATTATCACCGACGGAGACTTGCGACGATTGCTTCAGAAAACGACAGACGTTACCAACATCACCGCAGAGATGGCGATGACGAAGCGACCGAAAACGCTGACAAAAAATATTCTTGCAGAAATTGCGCTTCAGGAGATGGAGGCGTTTTCCATCACTCAACTCGTCGTTGTTGATTCCGACAATCATCCAATCGGGATGATTCATCTGCATGAATTGGTGAAGGCGGGACTTGGCAACGAGAATCAATGAATCAGAAAAATAACAAAATTCAAAACCCAAAACTCAAAACTCTTTTTGTACTTTGTACTTTGTACTTTGTACTGATTGGATGTGAAGAAAAACTTAAACCTGCCGTTTCTTCTACTCCTGTCGGACAGGATATTCCGACACAAGAAAGCTGGAACACGACAATCACATTCACTGATTCAGGAAAATTGGTTGCCATACTGAAAGCAGGGCACATCGCTTCCTACGCAGACAAGCGGTACACTCTGTTCGATTCGAACATCGTTGTTGATTTTTATGATGAACAAGAACGTCACACCTCCGTCATGACGGCAACAACCGGGAAAGTGGATGACGTGACGAAAGACCTTGAAGCACACGGAGATGTCGTCGTTGTTTCCGACAGCGGAACGGTATTGAAAACGGATGAACTGTTCTGGAGCAACTATCGAAAGAAAGTCCACACTCAAAAGTTCGTGGATATCACTTCGCCGACTGAACACATTCAAGGTCATGGGTTTGAATCCGACCGTGGACTTCGAAATTACACCATCTTCAGAGTAACGGGACAGGCAAAATCTGACCAATGACACCATTCACACTATTGAAGTTTATAAGAAGCGGAGTGATGGAATGTTGGAGTGTTGGAGTATTTATCGTCTCAACTTTATTGTTGATTACGGGAGCGAATGCGCAGAGCGATAATCTGATTTATCTTCATCACGCTGATAGTTTGATTGGAATGGAGATTGACGGAGAACGGGCGCGTCAACTTATCGGCAACGTCAAATTCACGCACGGCAAAACGACTGTTACTTGCAGAAAAGCAATTCAGTTCTTACAAAGTAATAAAGCAACTCTCGACGGCGAAGTTGTTGTTACGGAAGACAGCATGACCATGGTTGCGCACCATGGAGTTTACTACGGTTCTACTCGTGTTGCAGAAGCACAGGGACGTGTCCGACTCGACGACAGAACGATGACGCTCTATGCTGAACAAGGAACATATTATTCGAACGACAAAATTGCTTACTTCAAAGAGAACGTCAAAGTGATAGATACATCGAGCGTGATGATTTCGGATGTGCTGACATATTATCGTACCGAACAGAAAACAATAGCCGAAGGGAATGTTACCATCAAAGGGAATGAAAGCAACATGACCATCACCGGCGACTATTTTGAAAATTACCGCAGTACAAAATACAGCAGGATGCTCGAACACCCGCGTGCGTTCAGCGTTGATACTTCCAACGGGATTTCCGACACGCTCATCATCGTTGCCGATACGATGGAAACGCATCAGGATACGCTTCAACGATTGGTGGCGAACGGAAACGTCGTCATGAACAGAAGCGAAATTGCCGCAGAAGCCGGAAGCGGAGTCTTCTTCACCAAACTTGATAGCATTCAACTCCGCCGCTCGCCCTTTGTCTGGTACACGCAAACCAACGGTACGACAACACAATCGTCAGGCGATTCCATGTTTATCAAGTTGGACAAGCGGCAACTGAAAACGATGTACGTACGCGGTCATTCTATGGCAATTTCCGAAGCAGATCTTGCCCTTCCGAAACGCTTCCATCAACTCAGCGGACAGGACATCACGATGTTTTTCTCTTCAAAAAAGATTGACCGCATCGAAGTTGACAGAACCGCGACAATTCTTTATTTTTTGTTCGATGATAAAACTCCGAACGGATTCAATAATACAACAGGCGACCACGTAACGATTTCTTTTCTCGATGGCAGAATTGACCAGCTGAAAGTCGTTGGCGGCGTAGAAGGGAAATATGTTCCTGAGCGTTTGGTCGAGGGGAAAGAAGAAGAATACAATCTAAGCGGATTTAACCGGAAGTTGAAAACAATAATCAAACGATAACACGTGTCAGAAGAATTACGAAGTGAGAGCAAAACTCTCTGGACAAAAGGATTACATAAGCGTTTCAAGAAACGGCTTGTCGTCAACGATGTCAGTGTTGATGTAAAACAGGGTGAAGTTGTCGGCTTGCTGGGACCGAACGGCGCTGGAAAAACGACGACATTTTATATGATCGTCGGAATGATTCGACCAACCGATGGGAAAGTGTTTCTCGGTGATGAAGAAATTTCCCGCAAAGCAATGTACAAACGCGCCCGCATGGGAATCGGGTATTTGCCGCAGGAAGCATCCATCTTCCGGAAACTCTCGGTCAGACAAAACATCATGGCGATTCTTGAAATGATGAGCATGAGCCGCAAACAACGGGAAGAACGGTGCGACCAGTTGTTGGAAGAATTCGGCATCAGCCATCTTGCAAAAAGTAAGGGCTACATGCTTTCCGGCGGTGAGCGACGACGAACCGAAATCGCACGAACGCTTGCCACCGAACCGAAATTTATTTTACTCGATGAACCGTTCGCCGGCATTGACCCGATTGCAGTCGAAGAAATCATGCGCATCGTACATGATTTGAAAAACCGCGGTATCGGCGTTCTTGTTACCGACCATAACGTCCACGAAACACTTTCCATCACTGACCGCTCGTATCTGTTGTTTGAAGGAAAAATTTTGATGTCCGGCAGTGCGGAACTTCTCGCCAACGACCCGGAAGCGCGAAGGTTATATCTCGGTGAAAAATTTAAGTTGGATAGATATGAGTAGCCGGTGATTGACCGGACTATTTCAACACCAGCATCCGCTTCACTTCGCTGAAGGAACCGGTTCGAAGTTGATACAAATAAATTCCGGAGGGAAGATTTGTCGCATCAAATGTTACGGAGTGAGTTCCCGCATCTTGTGTTTCGTTCACTAACGTTTTCATCTCCCGTCCGAGTACATCGAAGACTTTCAGTGAGACCGCTCCTTTCACTGATGACTGATAACGGATAACCGTGAACGGATTAAACGGATTGGGATAGTTTTGAAAAAGGACAAACTTCGTTGGTTGTTCTTCTACTGAAGAGAGTTTGAGAGAAATGTGGGATTTCGGATTTCGGATTTCGGATTTCGGATTTGAGTGTAACGGAATTTCAATCTTATCAACTTCGAGAGAATAGTTTTGAGACGCGTCAACGATGTTTGTTGTTACTGTGATTGGATACTGTTGGGCAGATAATTGAATCGGAACTTTTGCCGGCAGTGTTTCATCAAAAAGGGTTACAAATGTACCGGAGGAAAACCGGACATCGAATGCACCCTGAGGCGGAACAGGAGGAAGTTCAAATCGCTGTGGATGGTTGTTCGGTGTGGACGTTCCGAAATAGAGAGTCTGTTTTCTTCCCTTTGCATCTACAAAAATGATTGAGTTGAACGTTTTCAGTTCATCGTTCATGACGGACGATTTTGGAAATGTGATGCTCGATTGTGAAAGAATCAATTCGCCTGCTTGCAATGCTTTTACCCAGTAACCGTGCATCGGTTTGATGGAATCGGTGATGTAGTAACCATTTTCGTAACCGAAAATAGCAGAATTTGTCAAACCGGAAACGCTTTCTGTAATCTGGTTGGTCGCAATCGGAACGGAAAGGGAACCGATAATATTCCATCGTGCATGTACTTGTATCGTATCTGTAAAGACTGAATCTCCTGTCATAAAAATATGTTGCGGCTTATCAAATTTCAACCAATAACCAAAGCCGTTCGAAAGTGTGTCAGTGATTTTATATCCTTGTTCGAAATAATACGCACTGCTGAGCGCGGTAGGAAATAGAACATTTTTCGACCCATCGCTTACCGAGAGATGAAGCGAAACTATATTCCAGTCGTTGAGAACATGCGGCGAAATGATAATGGAAAACGTACCGCTTACATCAATAACGGTACTATCGCTGAGATGAATGAATCGGAGTTGCGCCGACTCAGTTGAATCGAACGGAACTACCCAAGTGAGCGAGTCCGTGTTCGCAGGAAGATTCGATGCGAGCGTTTGCCATCCGATACCGTTGTTCGAGGAATATTCGACGTTGACGTTTGAACAATATCGCTGTGTCCATTTGATTTGATATTCTTTTCCGGCTATCAGTGTCTCGCTTTTTTTTGGTGATTGAAGATTGAGCACCGGGACTCTCGGAAGCGAACGTTGATACACGCCGTTTCCGAATGTTGACGCGCGAAGTATTCCAGAAATATTTGAGACCGTAACATCAGTCACCATTGTTATCGGCATACCCGCATTGAAGTCATTCCAGAATTCTCCTCCGTCCGAAGAATGAAAGATGCCAAGGTCAGTTCCGACAAAAATATCTTCGGGATTTTCCGGGTCAGTGACGATGGATTGCGTCGGAACATCCGGAAGATTTGATGTCAGATCATGCCATGTTTGCCCTATGTCGGTGGTTTTGAAAACATGTGAAGTTCCGTAGCCGCTGTACGTCAGGTAAACAATTTTACTGTTTGAATAATCAAAATGGATATCGGTTGGATAGCGATTGGGAAGTGTGGCTGAAACATTCGACCAGTTCTGTCCGCTGTTTGTCGAAACAAAAATCTGAAAGAACGGCGACGAGTTGTAACTTCCCGTTCCGGTCGAAGCCATCAGCGTCTCAGCACTCGTCCATGAAACACCAATTGCAGATACTTGTGTTCCGTTGAACCAATTTCCCCCATTCGTTGCAAACCAATTGTCTCCACCGTTTGTCGTTTTATACACAACCTTTGCCCCCGCGTACAGAATGTCCGGGTTTGAGGGGCTGATGACAAACGGCGCGATGAAATTCGTATTACTCGAACCCGACGGAAGGGATGCAGAAATGCTTCTAAATGTCAATCCCCCGTTGGTTGATTTCGAAATCGCCAGATAGACATATTCATCAAACACAATGTTGTCGCTTCGCGGGTCAACTGCGCACCAGCCGCCGTCGCCTCCATCAACTTTGTTCCATGTTGTACTGCCGAGGTATTTTAGCACGCCGTTATCCTGCAAACCACCAAAGGCGACAGATTCCGTCAAAGAAGAATTTGCAAAACCGGGATAAAACTGTGTGGTAACAAGCCCGCCGTTTCTCCCTGAGAATGTTTCGCCTCCGTCTGTTGATTGAAACACACCGCCATCGGTTCCCACATACAAGATGTTCGCATCGGTCTGGTCAAATGCAATTGCATGATGGTCGGCGTGAGCGTAGAGAGAATCACCTTCAATTCCTCCCGGTTCAATGTAATACATGTACCCGCGCGTCCAATCGGATTTTCTTTTAAGAGTATCGCCGCCGATGATTGATTTATACAGATCAATCCCGCTACAATACACTATTTTTTCATTATGCGGATGAACGGCGACCGCGTTATTGTACCATCCTTTTGAGCCGACATAATTTGTGGTTGCAACTTTTATCCAA
>JACPVN010000586.1 GCA_016191715.1 Ignavibacteriota bacterium
AGTAAGAATACAAAACAGCCATCGAGCATTGGTGAACGTTTGCTCTACACTACAAACAACGGACAGCCGGGATTATCTGCATCTACCGCTCTTATTGACCGTGAAGGGAGTCTCTGGTTAGGTTTTGATAAAAAGGGATTGGTAAGAGTAACAGAGAAAAACCTGTTCAAATTACCTTTAGCCTATAATTATGAATCTCACGATAATGCTCTTGCCGTAACAGATAAGAATAATCATCTATGGGCTGTAACGAAGGGCGGACTCAAAGAAATATGGCAGGATACAAATGAAATTTGGAGTGATGTTACTCATTATATGTCTGAGATTGGGGTACATGATAATCACTTTGGAATCCGCGTAGATACGTTTGGAACACTGTGGATAGCACATAGTGAAAAGGGGATTGTTCAGTACAGCATCAAACCAAACGTTCGGGGAAAACAATCTGCATTGCGTTTGTTAAATAAATTTACTCCGGGTGTTCACTACCCAAAGTCGCCGTTAGAGAGTTTTTCGATTGACAAAAAGAATTTGCTTTGGGTCAGTCTTGAGCACAAACGACTCCTCATCCTCGATCCTCAAAAAAAACAGCCCTTCATCAAACAATTGGATTCATCGAACGGATTACCGCATGAACGTTGTCGTTCAATCTTCCACGATAATTCAGGTAATGTTTGGCTTGGCTACGAGCGAGCGGGAATCATTCGTATCCCTGTTCACGAAGTCAATATAATTTTGAGTGGGAAAAGAATGTTGAACAATCGCGCACTTGTAGGAGAGAAGATTACATTTCCTGTCGGAATTAAGGGAGATGCTGTGCGGACAATCTTTCAAGATAATGAAGGCATAATGTGGTTCGGCACATCACAGAATGGATTACTCATGTGGGATTCAGGAACCTTTCGGTCTTTTACGATACAACAAGGTCTTCCGTCAAACGCCGTCAATAGCATACACCTTAATGGTAGGAATCACTTATGGATTGGAACGATGATGGGAGCGACATATTTGGAAAAACAAACCTCTTTATTCTATTTCAACAGCGACTTGCTCGGCAAATCTATTCTTTCTTCCGGTTCTACTCGAAATGGTGTACTATGGTTTGTTTCTACAGATGGCATGTATGTTTATCATCCTCCATTGACTCGGCAAATAAAAGAAACGCCCGACATAAAGTTGACTCGATTTCGAGTGAACCATAAGGAAGAGTTATGGAACAACGACCTTGAACTTACTGAAGAACAAAACAATTGTGAGTTTGAATTTGCCGCGATAACCTATGTCAATGATTATGCGGTACAATATCGCTGGCGGTTGACCGGTGAAAGCAACTGGCATCCTTGGACAAGTTATAACATTGCATCGTATTCAAGATTAGAACCCGGAGAGTATTCATTAGAGGTTGAGGCATTAGATCATCTTGCCGATGTAAAAGATAAAAAAACTGTTGCCTATCATTTTCAAATAGTAACACCGTTTTGGAAACAACTTTGGTTCCGCATTCCAATTTGGTTTGTACTGGTGGGAACGGGTCCAATTGTGTATGCGAAAAGAATATCTAAATTTAAACGCAAGCAACGAGCGCAACAGGAATTTTCGCGAAAACTCATCGAAGGACAGGAACAGGAACGGAAACGTATTGCGCATGAACTTCATGACAGTTTGGGACAAAACCTCATCCTCATAAAAAATAATGCAGATTTAGGATTGTTACAAAGCAACCGGTATGAGCAGGGCATTAAGCAAAAATTTGATGAAATATCCAGCATTGCTTCTGAGGTGCTGAAGGAAACAAAAAATATCTCTTACAATCTCCGTCCTTACCAACTTGAAAGTTTAGGCCTTACACAGACATTGGAAACGACTCTCGCGCAAATTGAAAAATCAACATCTCTTGTTATCACAAAAAAAATAGACGACATCAATGCTCTGGTGAAAAAGGAAAACGAGATTCATCTTTACCGTATTATACAAGAGTGTATGAACAACATTCTTAAACATTCCAACGCTACCGGAGCAACAATTGAAATACGGAAACTTGAGAAGGAGATAGTTGTTTCTGTTCATGATAATGGAAAGGGGTTGATTTCTGAACAACCCAACTCGCATCAGGGATTAGGACACCGGGGAATAGAAGAGCGAGTTCGTATCTTGGACGGTAAATTCATCATCACATCATCACCGAATGCAGGCACATCAATAATAATTCATATACCAATAGGAGAAACATCAACATAATAAACATCCTTGTAGCCGACGACCACCCCTTGATGCGAAAAGGGTTATGTCAAATGATAGAGAGTGCAGACGATATGCACGTTCTGGGTGAAGCATCCGATGGAGACGAAGCAATAAAAAAAATTGCCGAGTTGAATCCCGATGTTGCTGTTCTTGATATCGAAATGCCCAAGAAAAATGGTTTTGAGGTTGCTTCAGCAATTCAAGCAAAGAAAATTCCGTTGGAACTGATTTTTCTTACCATGCATCACGAAGAAGATATTTTCAACCGAGCGATGGATATCGGTGTGAAGGGCTTTGTCCTGAAAGAAAATTCCGCGTATGATATTGTCGAATGTATTCGAAATGTTCTCAACGGGAAATATTATATCAGCCCGCTCATTTCGGATTATCTTATCAAACGTAGCAGTACAAAAGCCGCTCTACACCTATCATTTCCTTCCATCGAACAACTCACCACGACGGAAAAGAAAGTTCTCGTTCTGATTGCAGAGCAGAAGACGAGCAAAGAAATTGCCGAACTTCTCCATGTCAGTCATCGCACGGTGGAAAATCACCGAACCAACATAGCGAACAAATTAAATATCCATGGAATCAACGGACTCCTCAAGTTCGCGATTGACCATAAATCCCATCTGACCTAACCTGGACAAGCCAGAACCCAAAAGGAATAATGAATATCGAACAAGGAATTTCGAATGATGAAGTATAAATACAGTGGGATTTACTTCGATATTCATCATTCCTTGTTCATTATTCGATATTTTAAAATAACAAGTGGAAACTATCATTTTTCATAGGAGAAAAAATCCCGCAGGATGCGGGACTGCCAAAATATGTCAGAAGTTGAAATGTTAGATACTAACTAAACTCCATCGGGTTCTTCCGATGTTATGAAGACCTGTTGCCGAATACCCCAAGTATCATTGCAAAGCCCGCTTCAGCCGACTGAGGCGGATTAGAGATGCTATAAGACTTTTTTGAAACCCCGACAAGTGTGTTTTTGTTCTTTTGCTGAAGGGTAGTTCTAATAATGAATAATGAACACCGAATGTCGCCCGCCTGCCAAAGTCCGCCACGGCGGACGGCGGGCAGGAATTGCGAAGTGGAAATTTACTTCAAAATTCATAATTCCACCGATGGTGTCCCTTGGGGACTTGTTCGACATTCGATATTCTTTTGTATTTTTAGAACCGCCCTGAACTACCTACGTACCACTACACAAAAAAATAAGTATCAACTACCTATAAAATAGTGTAGCCCTCTCTATTCTCTTGCCCTTCTACTCTTGGTATCTTGAACCATGATTTTTCTAATACCCATTGCAGATAACTTTGGCTCATGGTCATCATGATTGTTGACGATAATAAAAAAGTCCGAACGATGATACAGCAGGTCATCAATAACGCGACAGCAACCTACTTCGAATTTTCTGACGGTCATGAAGCGGTTGAAAACTATGCTCAGTGCAAACCGGACCTGGTTTTGATGGATGTAAAGATGCAACGCATGAATGGCATTGAAGCGACGAAAGCAATCATGAAAAAAGACCCCAGGGCGAAGATTGTCATGGTAACACAATATGACGACCCGAATCTCATGGAAAGCGCGTTAGTAGCCGGTGCGATTGCCTACGTTACAAAAGACAAACTCTTAGAGGTACGGAAGATTGTGCATGGCGACTTACTCCGGTTATCAGCAGATAAGATATAAGATTCCACTACGAATTTTTCTAACTAACTCATTCATAATTACATATAAGGAACATACTATGAAACGCTTTTTTTTCTACTCAATAATTTCTCTGGTACTGGTGTGTATGCTGTTGGGAGATGCCGTGGCTGGCGCCCCGAAGAAAATATCCTATCAGGGTGTTTTGTCTTATCTAGCCAACGGAAAGCCGAGAATGATGAAGAATGGTTTCTATACCATCAGGTTCGACTTTTACGATGCTGCAACAGCAGGCAACGCTGTATGCTCTTGGACTACACCAAACGCTTTGAAGGCAATGAAAGGAGAGTACACTGCTACGATTGGCGAAGACGGGACTGAAGAGGGCTCGCTCGATTGTACCTTTGATCAGCCGCTTTATCTTCAGGTGGTTGTTCTTGGGGGAGCTGAAACCAAGATTAGGTATCCGTATTCCCTTTCACGGGTCCAGCTCACGTCAGTTCCCTACGTCTTCCCTCTCGGCATTCTCGGTCTACGATTCAGCGGCAATAATGCTTACCAGGGTCTCTCTCTCACAAACGTGCAAGATGGCGGAAAAACACTCACCCTCAACCAGGGTACCGTGGGGAAACTGAACTTCACCGAGCCGGGCGTTGTCGACCTGGTGAGCTTCGATTTCAACACGCAACGAGTTGGCATTGGGACAACATCGCCAATCGAGAAACTGCATGTGAAAGGTAACCGCATCGTGTTGGAAAGCACCGATGGAGCGAAGTCTCTCTCAATGCGAACGGACGGTGCGACGACGGACATCACTTCGACAGGACAGCCGCTTGCCTTGAACTGGGATGGATCGCAAAACGTGATTGCGACATCCGGCTCAGGTAAAGTGGGCATAGGGACATCGACGCCGACGACGAAACTCGAAGTGGATGGTTACACAAAACTCGGGACGGATGCGCCGGGGATTAAGATAAAGAAATATTCCGGAACAACATCAAACCAACAGGGCGCTGGTAATTCTATTGTATTGGATATACCGATATCGAAAATACTGTCTATTACCGTGATGGTGGAAGCTTACAGTAATTCATGGTATCCTGATGGTTATAGATATACTACAGGACACGAGTTTACATGGATAACAAGCGATAGCTTTGGAATCCCAAGGATATGGATATCCAATGTGAACGGGAATTCTGGGAGTATCCTTAGCAAACCAATCAGGGTTCTTGTTACATATGAGGAGTGAATCTTTATGAAAAACTCATTTCAATATAGTGATATAAATCTATCTCAATCAACATTCAATATCATCTCAATTAGAAAGGAAATGTTATGAACACATTACAAG
>JACPVN010000587.1 GCA_016191715.1 Ignavibacteriota bacterium
GATGGAATTCCATCAAGTACTATTGTATTTTTTCCAAAGAATTTTATATTGAAGCCAATTCCTTCTAACACGGAATGAAGTTCTTTAATAAGAACAGCGTCACTCGCTGACAATTCGATCGTTTGTGGAAATAATAATTGCTGTGAAGAAGGGTCATTCTCTTCAAATCGTTTTAGGATTCTTTCATACATAACACGTTCATGCGCCGCATGTTGATCAACCAGCATTAATCCCTCATCAATTGGTACGAGGATATATTTGTTATGCAGTTGCCATATTCGTACATCACTCAACAAGGGTTGTACTTGCTCAAACCGTGAATTATTTTGCTCGTACTCCGTGTCTTGATTTGTGTTTGGAAGGAAACCATATTTCCGATCTGAAGACAGCTGACCGATGTTAACCGGGAAATTTCCAAACGGTAAACCTGAATCATCTCTCGTTGGTAACACTTTCAACAAATCTTCCCAACCACTTACACGCTGTTGGTTGAATGTTGGTGAAGAAGTAAACTTCATACCAATTTCCGATGAAGATTGTGCAGTATTCCGGATGGAAATTGAAGGAATCAAATCATGTCCGGACAATGCTCCGCGTACACTGCTCAATACAAAACGATACATCGTCTGTTCGTCATCGAACTTCACTTCCATTTTTGACGGGTGAACATTTATATCCACTCTCTTCGGATCTATTTCGATGAACAATACAAAGAACGGGAAACTTCCTTTCTCCAATAAATTTTCATATGCATGAAAGACTGCATGATTGATACTTTTATTTTGAATATATCTTCCGTTCAAGTAGAGATATTGTTCAGTTTTTCCTTTTCTTGCAAAGTCCGGTTTCCCAAGGAAACCGGAAAGTCGGGCAAAGGCAGTTTCATCTTCAAAGAAGAAAACTGTCTTGCTGAGATTTTCTCCAAAAACATCTTTTAGTCTTTCTTCCAGCTCGGTAGAACGTAAATTGAAAATGGTCTCATCATTACTAATAAATTCAAATGCGATTTCGGGATGGGCAAGAGCGGCTCTTTGAACTGCATCAGCGATATGTTTAAATTCTGTCTGGTCGCTCTTCTGAAATTTTCTTCTTGCAGGAGTGTTGTAAAACAAATTCTTTACCCGAATTGATGTACCAACCGCCGCTACATCCTCAGCGATTTCTAATATCAGACCACCTTCAATTCGTACTTTTGTTGCAACCTCTGAATTTTCCTGACGGGTTTTCATCTCAACCTGAGCAATTGCGGCTATTGTTGCCAATGCCTCGCCTCGAAAACCGAATGTTTCAATACATTCTAAGTCTTCTGCCTTCGCAATTTTACTTGTTGCATGTCGTTCGAACGCAATCGCCGCGTCTTCTACATTCATCCCGCATCCATCATCAATCAACTGAATTAACGATTTACCACTCTCTGCAATGATAACCTTGATAGATTGCGCTCCTGCATTAAGCGAGTTTTCGAGCAACTCTTTCACGACGGATGCAGGTCGTTGGATGACTTCTCCCGCCGCAATTTTATTCGCAACGACTTCCGGGAGAATATTGATTGTACGTATCAAACTCTGTTTGTTCGGAATTATTTGTTTAACGCTCAATTATCTTCCCGTCCGCCTCTCCACCGTTCTCGTTTCCCTTCATAAATGTCTTTCATTGCCCCGCGAACCTGTTTGTTAAAATCGCGCTCGAACAAAAGAAATTTTGCAAACTTTTCAGGAGATAACATTTTCTTTACCTCATTCCTGAATCTATCTCGTTCACGGAATAACTTTTCATCAAAGGCAATGATGTGGTCAATGAGTTTTGGTACATCCTTCAAGTTTTCATCCACAAGGAGTTCCTGTAAATCATCGAGCATTTGATCTCGTTCTTTCATCACATCACGTGCGATTTCTTCGTGCGCGCTTTGCTTGGCAAAGAACCTGATTGATTCTACTTCATTTAATTTCAAGACTTCAATCAATCTCATCTTTTTGAATCGTTCAAGTCGTTCCGGCGGTGGACCTTGCCCCATCTGTTCATGCCCAAAACCCGGACCGTGCTGTGAATATATTAATGTCACTGCAAATAGTATTGTAATAACCAATGAATTAAGTATTCTCATCGTTGTATCCTTTCAAAGTAATTTCATTATCGTTGTTCAAACTCTGCCGGTTGTTCCAGCAGTGCAAGTAACCGGGAAGCATCGCTTTCATTCATCGAGGAAAGAATGGTTTCCGTCACATCTTCGGTCAGAGGAATATTTTCCGTTATTTCTGCTAAAATCTCGGTAATGACGCTTCTGTCATCTTGTGTGTTGGTTTCTACTGTACCATTTACTTCTAACCCTAATAAGTAGTCTAAATTCTCTGTACCGTTTTCCTGTAGGATGTTCTCAGCCCTGCTCTTTATTGTTGTCGTTGATTGTGGCTGATAATTAATTATCAACATCACCAACATAACCGTCATCGCGAATGGAAGAATAAACCGTTGTACATACTCAGGAATTTGAAATGATTGTTTCTTTGCCGCTAACCGCTCGTGAAGACGCGGTAAGATAGCAGCAAAATACAATTCCGATGGCTCCTGTGGTTTCATTTCTTTCAGACCAAGTAAAAGGTGTAAGAGTTCATCTGCAGTCGCTCTGCAATCCGAACAACGTTCCAAGTGCGATTGAACGCCTGAGTATTGTCCGTTCGATAATTTATTGACAACATAATCGGGAAGTAAAACTTCAACTTCAGAGCATTTCATAACTGATACTCCTTTTGCATACTGTTTTTAATTTTATTCAATGCGAAAAAATAATTGGCTTTCACCGCTCCTTCGGAGCGATTCATAATCTTTGCAATTTCCTGATAAGGCAACTCATCAAAATACCGTAGTTGAAAAACCGCTTTTTGTTGAGTCGGCAAATCCGCTATTGCAACATCAAGAAGCGATTGATATTCCTTTTGTAATAATGCTTTATCCGCCTCCTCTCCGATGTCAACACGGTCTTCAACTTCGTGGTACTGAAAAAGGTCTTTGAATTTTCTTTTACTAACGACACTAAACGACGTATTGACAGTAATTCGATACAGCCACGTGTAAAACTCAGAGTCACCCCGAAAGTCTTTTAATTTTTCGTACACCTTGATAAACACATCCTGAGTGACGTCATCTGCTTCTTCATGCGAGCCAACGATCCGTCTCGCTATCCAATAGACTTTTTTCTGGTAGCGGCGAACGAGTTCATTGAAACCGGAAACATTACCGTCTTTGAACTCGACTATTAACTCTGCATCAGTTTGTTGAGACATTCCATCGTTGTTATATTTGCCACGCGCATGATTTATTAAGGAAAATGCAATCCGTTATTTATTCAAGTGTACAAAAATGAAGTGCATGGCAAGTGAATGTGAGTCGCACTTAGTTATTTGCTATTATTTAGATGGAAATGTAGGGAAAAGGTTTAAGGAGGGCAAGAACTGCTATTTGTTATCAGTTATTCGTTATTAGAAACATTACTGCGAAGTTACAGACCATATTCTGTTGCCTGTAATCCGCTTCTGGTTGTGCGATGTACTCACGATCAAGATTGGTCAGGAGTTGGATTTCCTTCCCACTTAAAAATACATTATTAGTTCCGATTCAATAGTTCATCCAATTTTTCCGGGTTTTGACGACTATCCCAAATGGACAAAATATTTATTTGTTGATTTGTATCTTCATAGAGAATAAGGTAATCTCTTACTACCTTTACTCTCACATAATCATCAGTGGTTGTTTTTCGACCAATGTGAGGATGAAGAGCGATGAGTTTTATTGCCTCTCTGATGAGCCTATCTAATTTGTTACTGTATGTTTTTGAAGAATTCCGAACAGTCCAATATTCTAAGATACGGATTCTCTCTTGTTGTGCGCGGAACGACCAAATTACTTGTTTAGCCATTCATCCGTTGTTTTATCTGCTTGTTCGTTTGTCAGGAATTGACCGTTCTTTATTTGTACTCTCGCTTCATGGACAGCTTGTACTTGAGCTTCACTCATTTGATATGGTTCAACCTCTCCCATGTCCACTTCTAACAAAGTATTCAACTCATACAATACGGTTCTGCTATCAGTGAGTTGGATTTTATTAATGAGTTTTTGTTTTAATTCGAGTGTTGACATAGTTGGTTATCTTTTTTACAATATAAGAAACATTTCATTTTTTACAATCTAAACATTCGAGATTGTCTTAATTCACGTCCAAGATTGGTCAGGAGTACACTTGTCCGCCGTGGCGGAACTCCTTCCCAGAAGGAAAAACTCAAAACAATCTCTTTAGTAGTTCTCTCTTTTCTTCCGTATCTAATTTCCTGAACTCAAATTTCTTGTCTTGACCTCCTGCCGCACCTATTATTCCTCCCAGCATCCCTCCGCCTAACATTCCTATGACAGTCTCATCCGAACGAAATAAGTTTGCAAGTGGATTGTCCGATTTCTCTGAAATCACATTCATCAATATTCCACCGACCACTGCCCCGCCAACGAAACCCAAACCAAAGTGCGACTCTCTTCTCATGATGAGGTATTGAATAGAATCCTGATGAAGAACAATCTCAAAATTCATTGACTTCATGTACACTGAATCTGATTCGTATTTGTCAATTACAACATTGATGAACGGTTGATTTGAGTTCGTATATACTTCCCATAACTCCGGTTGTGCGATGGATGTACTTGCGACAACAAATAGTATGGCTATTATATAAAACAAATATTTTGTAAGAGTTTGTGTTTCTTTCATTCTATTTCTCCTTTCTTTATTGTTTCTCCATTACTCGGCGTTCACGCTTGTCATGCCTTTAGTATGTGACCATGTCGTGACCTGTGACTTTGTGTTTGTGTCATGGTGGCGCCGTTACACCCTAGTATATACTAAGTCTTACCTCAGCAAGATAAGTTTCTTCGTTTCACTGTAATTTTCTGTTTGCAAACGATAAAAGTAAATGCCGCTTGATAGATTAGATGCTTTAAAGTTAATTGTTTTATATCCCGGATCTTCTACTGCATCTATGAGTGTGGCAATAAGTTGTCCCATTACATCAAAGACTTTAATCGTAACATGACTCTTTCTTGGCAATTCAAAACTAATTGATGTACTCGGATTAAAAGGATTGGGATAATTTTGTTTTAAACCGAATTCCTTTGGAAATATACTTCCAACAGAATGAATAGATGTTATGAGTTGTGACGATGGTCGTTTCCACAAACCACTCATGCCAGCAGCAAATAGATATGATTCATTTACTGCAATACTCCAAACAGTTTTATCTTCAAGTCCGGTACTAATATCTGTCCAGTTAGAACCGTTATCACTCGTTTGAAAAATACCATCAGATGTACCGGCAAATAAATTTTCATCCTTAATTTTAAGGGCTTGTATAGAATAATTTTGAAGACCTGAATTAACAGGAGTCCATGTGAAGTCCTTATCTGTTGAACGAAATACACCGCCACCCTTTGTTCCAATAAAAATAATTGTATCATTAACAGCAATAGATTTAATATCAGTATTAGTAATCCCTGTATTTTCTACTGACCAGGAAGCGCCACCATTGGTTGATAAGTAGAAACCATCTCTCGTTCCAACATATATATCTGAATCTTTAACATAAAGTGATTTAATTCTTTTATGGTTAAAATAACCTGAGTCAATGCAGACCCAACTTGTATCATTTATTGATGAACGAAACAGTCCGTCACCTTCAGTACCCGCATAAATAATTGTATCGTCCATGGCAAATGAATACACGGCAGGATATGAACAAGGCCAGGTTCCAAAGAGTGACCAATGTAAACCATCATTTGTTGAACGATACACACCACCACCATACATTGGACCTCCCGTACCGGCATAAATGGTACTTCCATTACTAATAAGTGAAAGAACACTTTGTTGAAAACCCCATACCAGACTCAATACCGCCCAAAGTGAATCATTGTCTGTTATCCTGTAAATATTTCCATTCTCAGTACCTACAACGATAGTTGAGTCATTACACGTGATTGCATAAACACTCGATCCTGTTAACCCTGCATTCTTGGAAGACCAACTTGAACCGTGATCTGTGGAGCGAAAAACACCACCACTCCAAGTCCCTATATAAAGCTCATTGCTCTCGTTGAAGAGCGTTCCATTTCTCAGACTTCCTAAATCTGAATTCGTCGCTGTCCAGGTGTCACCATAATTCGTTGAATAAAATATATCCTTACCGTAAACTGAAATAAATACATACGAGCCATGTACGACAATATCACTTATGTCAGTTCCCGTCAATCCACTATTTACAGGAGTCCAACTTACTCCATTATCGGTTGAACGGAACACTCCGGCATAATATGTTCCGGCAAAAAGTATGGTATCAATTCGAGCGACTGATAAAATAAAAATATCAGTTAACCCTGAATCAGAAGATATCCAGTTTGTCCCATAATCTGTTGAACGAAAGAAACCATCACCATTTGTTCCAACATAGAACGTCGCTCCCTCAATCAAAATACAGTATGGAGTTGCATGCATTAATCCGAATTCAAGCCAATTTGTACCATTATTAGTTGAGCGAAACAAACCGCCATTAATGCCTGCAAAAAGGTCAGTATCGTTAATTGCAAAGCAATTAATGTCCCAGAGAAATGGATTACCAGATACCAGTCAGGAATAACTTTCGTCCAACTCTCACCATAATTTGTAGAACGAAAGAATCCGCTTGAACGCGCGCCGATATAGACAAGCGAATCTTTTGCAGTTATTGATGACACCCGTCTGTTACTGATGCCGGAATTGATTTGTCTCCAATGTTCTCCTTTGTCTGTAGAACGAAACACTCCATTCCCGTACGTGCCTGCATAGAGATTTGAATCTGCAAACGCGAAGCAGCTTATAGAACCTCCATTCGGTCCGTTGGCAGATTCCCATTGAGAATATCCAACATCCGTTAGGAGAATTAAAAATAAGCATGTAAGTAAAATTGTATAAGTACGCATAATGTTTTCCTTGAATTTTTTCTTCTCGTTACCACATTTCCCACTATGAAATAAAGGTACCTATGTATTATTCACTCATATCCCTCAATACTGAAACGTCAATACCTGTGCATACTCTGCCGAGTCTTTGTCGTAGGTGCTGGCAACTTCATCATGGATTTGCGTGAAGTATGTTTTCGGCATTTCATACATCTCAGCATGAAGAGCGATTGTTTTGCCAGAGGAATTAACATTTAACGGCTGGAAAATTGAAATGAATCTGGTACAGTTTTGTCTAAGTGTAGAAATACTACTCCCTTGCTGAAAGGTTCTAACTTTTGAAAACGATGAAACAACCGTTAGAAGGTTTCTACCAATTGCGAGCGAAGGAACGACTGCATTTCCCATTTGCTCCGAATTATATTGCAACTCTCTCACTGTTGAAGAGAACCACATAACGAGAAGATCCTGACTTCCTGTAATTAAATTCTTAGAAATAATCTCTTCCCATCCGGCGGCGAATGAATCATTGAGACGAACATTCAACTCTCACTTTCGCTACCAAGGGACTAGTGAATTCGTACAACTACTTCACCTTTTGAGCAAATCCGAAATCATTTGTGTTCTTGCAAGCCCAATGATTGTTGTTCGCTAAAAAGATTGAGCCATTATACAAAAACTTTTACAGTTTGTCAAGCAATAAAATGGTTTGCCTCAATTATTTTTTGGAGTGAAACCAAAACTTGCCACGCACTTTTACTCAAAGAGAAACATAAAAATAGAAGTGCGTGGCAAGTTTTTTCAAAGCCGTCTCTTACTTCATCAGTATTAAACTTCTCGTTTCGATAAACGAACTGCTCTGCAACCTGTAAAAGTAAACTCCGCTTGTAACATTCGAAGCATCCCAACTAACTGATTTATATCCTGCATCCTGAACTCCGTCAACAAGTGTTGCTACTTCTACTCCAATCAAATTATATACTTTTAACGTTACATCACTTTTCACTGATAACTGATAACTAATAACTGTCGAAGGGTTGAACGGGTTCGGATAGTTTTGATGTAACGCGAAGGTCGCGGGGAGAGAAGCATCAGTATTTTCAATGCCTAAAGGACCGCCGGCTA
>JACPVN010000588.1 GCA_016191715.1 Ignavibacteriota bacterium
TATTAACACGACCGGCGGCTCACGAAGAGAATCCTACAAACCGGCAGAACGTAACGTCCGCAACGAAGGTGCAAGAAGAACTGCAACAGTGGATCGGGGTCGCTCGAACGACAGAACTCGCGAAGGTCGCGGAACGGATTCACGGGTTGGAACATCACGCGGACGTGACCGCGGGAATTCGAATGTTCCGAAATACACACCGACATATCGGGGAAACAACGATGGTGGTTCTCGCCGTGGGAATAACGACCATGGAAACAACACACCATCATATACTCCACCACCGGCTTCATCAACAACGCCAAGTGCGCCTCGTTCTACTCCGCCGCCAAGCGGCAACCAAAACACAGGTGGAAATCGCGGCAGTAACACACGGGGCGGCGGTCGCCCGTAAAATTTTCAATTTTTATTTTTAAAGGGAAATGAATTGGTTATGAATACCATAACAAGAATAGGTTTGTCTTTTTTTCTGATTTCGCTTGCATTCGTAAGTGCTTTCAGTCAATATCCTGAAGATGCACTTCGGCTTTCCACAATGGGTTCCGGTTTTGGTGCCCGTTCGCTTGGTTTGGGAATGACGTACACAGGCATTGCAAGCGATTATTCTGCGGCGTACTGGAATCCTGCCGGACTTGGACAAATCAAGCGAAATGAAATGTCGCTTGGATTATCGCATTTATCATTTGGAAACGATGCGACGTTTTATGGGAACACTTCATCGTTTACCAACAGCACAACCAGTCTGAACAATCTGGGACTCGTCTATTCGTTCCCGACGAAACAGGGAAGTCTGGTTTTGGCATTCGGGTACGGAAGAAATGTTGACTTCACAACAGGGATGTCATTTAAAGGATTCAATCCGAACAGCAGCATGGTTCCTTCGTTGGATGGAGATTTAGCGTACGAGTTATATCTCGTTGATTCGGTTGGCAACACTCCGCTTCAGGATAGTCTTGAACAGCGTGCAAGAGTATTGGAGGATGGCGGTCTCAATAATTGGATGATTAGTGGCGCAGTTGAAGCCGCTCCGAATTTATTTCTCGGCGGTACATTGAATTTTGTTTCCGGTGCATATTCCTACAACAGAGATTTTACTGAATCAGACACACACTATAAATATGAGGCAAGTCGTTTCGGCGCAGATTATGCACTGACCCGATGGAATGTCATCAATACCATTGATGGAGAAATTTCCGGTTTTACCATGCGGATGGGATTGTTGTACAAATTTACCAGTCGCTCCCGTATCGGATTTAATATCAAACTGCCAACATCGTATATCATCCGCGAAGAATATGCAAGCGATGGTACGAGCGTGTTCGATGTACCCGATCCAAAAGGAAATTATTCTTACAACTACCGCATTGCCGGAAAAACTGAATACGATGTAACAACACCGTTTGTTTTTAGCGCCGGCATTTCACTTGCCGGAGAAGACATTATGCTTGCGGCAGATATCGAATACACAGATTGGACGCAGATGAAATTCTCCAATGCTGACCCATACCTCGAACAGTATAATAGCGACATTAAAGAAATCTTTCATCCGACCCTAAATCTCCACGGCGGTCTGGAGTTCAGTGTCCCCGAAACATCACTGCGGCTTCGCGGAGGAATAGCGTACATTCCTTCACCCTATAAAAACGACCCGACTTCGTTCAATCAAAAGTTTGTCACCGGTGGTTTGGGATTATTACTTGCCGATGTATTGATGTTTGATGTCGGCTTCTCACACGGTTTCTGGGAAACATCGCACGTTAATTACCAGCATGATGATATTTTTGGCAATCCGCTTTCAGAAACGAAAGAAAAAATTACCACCAACAATTTGATGACAACATTGAGTTACAGGTTCTGATTACGTAAACCCTCAAACATACATTTTACAAAATCCCGTCCCGCGTTTAACGTGGGGCGGGATTTTTTTTCTTCTTGAAAAAGTTTGATACTTTCCAACCGCATGTCTAAACTTTCCAAAATACTTCTCGGCGGAGCCATTGCACTGATTATCATCGGCATCGCCTTGTTTTTCTTTTTCCATCATCTTGTTACAAAATCTTTCCCGCAAATAAGCGGAACCATAGAACTTTCATCGCTCCAAAAACCGGTAGAAGTTTTTCATGACGAGTGGGGAGTACCACATATCTCTGCACAGACCGAACATGATTTGATGGTTGCAGTCGGATTTATACATGCAGAGAACCGGCTTTGGCAAATGGAATTGGCGCGGCGTGCCGGTTCCGGACGGCTTTCTGAGTTACTTGATACGGCAACACTGAAGTACGATAAACTTTTCCGCACACTCGGCTTTGCACGGCTTGCGGAAAAACTCGAACGGAATCTCCATCCCGACTCACGACGATTGCTCGAAGATTATGCAGAAGGAATCAACGAGTACATTCAATCAAACAAAGGAAAATATCCGATTGAGTTTGACATGCTGGACTTCGAGCCGGAATCATGGACAGTTCAACATAGTCTGTTGGTCGCGCGGTTGATGGCATGGGAACTCAACTTTGCATGGTGGACGGATTTGACGTACGCTGAAATTGCAAGTCGCATTTCACCGGAAAAATTTCAGGACATCATACCGCGAACATCTGAATCATTTTCAAGTACGGTCTCTTTTTCTATGTTTGATGAATCAGACGTGAGGGATTTTCTCGATGTCAACCGTTCGTACAGAAAGTATTTCAATCTTGGAAATTTATCTGGGGCGAGCAACGCGTGGGTAGTCGGCAGTGAAAAATCTCTGAGTGGAAAACCTCTTCTTGCCAACGACCCGCATTTGCGAGTGACCGTACCGAATTGGTGGTATGAAGTTCATCTCTCCGCTCCGGGATGGAATGTTTCCGGCGTTTCAATTCCCGGCTCGCCGTTCATCATCATCGGTCACAATGATTCGCTCGCTTGGGGTTTCACCAATGCCATGCTCGACGATGCCGATTTTTACATCGAGAAGGAAGATTCGTTGAAGCCATATTTTTATCAATACAAACATTCTTTGCTTCCAATGGATGTGCGGGAGGAAATCATCAAAACAAAATCGGGAGATAGTTTGACGCTAACTGTACGTTCAACACATCACGGTCCGATTATCAACGATGTCAATCTTCCGATTCAACATGGCGACTCAATGAAGAAGAATCCTGTTGCAATTCGCTGGACTGGCTACGAGATGAGCGACGAGTTCCACGGCTTTTATCTGATGAACCGCTCAACGAACATTACCGAGTTCGAACATGGATTGAAGGAATTGACCGTGCCGGGGCAAACGGCTGTCTATGCAGACGTTGAGGGCAACATCGCATACTGGACAGCAGCCGCAGTTCCATTACGCCCGAAAGGAAATTCGATGCTTCCTCTCGCCGGTTGGACGGGAATAACAGAATGGGAAGGATTTCTTCCGTTTGAAAAATTGCCGCATGAAATAAATCCGACGAGCGGCTACATTGTTTGTGCAAACAATAAACTTGGAAATGAAACATATCCGTTCTATCTCTCGACACTTTGGGAACCTCCGTTCCGCTACCAACGAATTGAAGAGTTGCTGAGAGATGCCGAAAAATCTTCGTCAGAAGATTTCAGGTTAATTCAACAGGATGTTTACTCGAACCACAACCGCGAGATGTGTCAGCATATTCTTTCTGCCTTTGAACATGATACAACCACAAACACACAGACCAAAGCCGCTCTGGAATATCTTCTCAACTGGGATTACAGAAGCACAGCGAATGACATCGCAACAACCATCGTCAATGAGTTTTTTGTCCAACTTCTGCACAACACATACGAAGATGAAATTGGCAAGAATGTCTTCAATGATTTTGTCTTCTTCTCTGCTATTCCATACCGGGTTAGCAGTCAGTTGTTGAGCGCTGATAGTTCGCTTTGGTTTGATGATGGTACCACTGAACAGATCGAATCGAAAAACGATATCATACAAAAAAGTTTCAGTCAGGCGCTTGATACGCTACAACTACTTCTCGGTCCGGAAATGAAACATTGGCAATGGGGAAACATTCATCAGGTTGAATTCGCGCATACCTTCGGAGCAAGGAAACCGCTTGATATTATTTTCAATGTCGGACCGTTTCCTTCCGGCGGTTCTGCAACAACAATCAACAAGGGAGATTATAAACTTACTCGTCCGTTCAACGTTTTTTCCGCCCCCTCGATGCGGCAAATTATTGACCTTGCAAAACCGACACAGGCGTTTATGGTCAACCAACTCGGTCAATCGGGACAAGCGCTCCACGAGCATTACGATGACCAAACTCCGCTCTGGCTCAACGGCGGCTACCGGACAGTAACACTCGATTGGCATGTCATACGGTCATCAGCGATGGAACGACTTGCATTGGTTCCGGTGATTCGTGAGTAGTGATTAGTGCCCGGTGATTGATGATGGAGATTTCTGATTGTTGAATTCTGATTGCAAATTAGATGTGAGAAATACGAAGTACTAAATACAATGACCAAAGAACGGTCGGCAACATTCAAATGACAAATGACAATTAACCAATGACTTTTTCTTCTACACTGCTGACAAAACTAAAATCATCCGAGCGCGTTGTCGTGTTTACCGGCGCCGGGATTTCTGCCGAGAGCGGGGTCCCGACGTTTCGAGGAGAGGATGGAATCTGGATAAAGTTCAAGCCCGAAGAACTGGCAAACTTCGATGCGTTCATGAAGAATACGGAACTTGTGTGGGAATGGTACAAACACCGCAAACGCATCATACAAAACATTCTGCCGAATGCCGGACACTTTGCAATAGTTGAAATGGAGACGTACTTCAAATCCGTCAGTGTCATCACGCAGAACATTGATAATCTTCATCGGAGAGCAGGAAGCAAAATTGTCTATGAACTCCATGGAAATATCGAACGAAATTATTGCATCGGTTGTGGAAAGAATTATTCGAACGAAGAAATCTTTTTGCAGGAAACCGCGCCGCGTTGTACTTCATGCAAAGGATTGATTCGTCCCGACGTTGTTTGGTTTGGCGAAAATCTCCCGACGGATGAATGGAACGCGAGCGTTAGAGCCGCAGAGTTTGCCGATATAATCTTTGTTGTAGGAACATCAGCAGTTGTCTATCCTGCCGCCTCGCTTCCAACACTTGCACGACGCGCAGGCGCGTTCGTTGTTGAAATCAATATCGAACCAACGGAGTTGAGTAGGTATGCGGATGAAGTGTTGATTGGAAAGGCGGGAGAAGTCTTACTACGCGTTGTTGAATTGGTGAAGAATCTATAAAAAACCCTTGCGAAG
Organism: Ignavibacteriota bacterium; assembly: GCA_016191715.1. Lineage (GTDB taxonomy): Bacteria > Bacteroidota > Ignavibacteria > UBA10030 > SZUA-254 > FW602-bin19. The sequence continues at coordinate 5,278 of JACPVN010000588.1, forward strand.
GTCACGTTGTAATGTTTTCTGACCTGATTTTAAGACAATGTTCTTTTAACTGTGTGAAACTTTCGCAGGGTCAACGCATTGAAACTCATGTGCAATAAACCCTTGTAAGTCTTTACCACCTTCTGTATATTCTTCAAGTTTATTTTCAATATTCGCGCGACACTTTTCCACACACTTATGAATCGTTCCTTCATCAGACGAACTGCCACGTTATGGCTTTTTTGTTCTTTCTTCGTTTCTCATTCATTTCCACAAAATAGCGACAATCCCATATTGTCGCTCGAACGAATCTTTCTCAAGCCGTACATCGCCGGAACGCGACCATCAACCCCAGTTCTTTCCAACGACGGCGGCTTTCTTCTTTTTTCGTGGGATGATAAAGCAATGAACAAGTATCGTTACTGGCTTATGAATTCGGACGGAAAAAATATGCGGCAGGTTTCCGATACGACCATTGGCGAAGTGGACCTTTCGACCGACAGCCGCACGGTTGCCTGCACCCGGAACGGAGATATTTTTCTCACCGATACAAGTTTTACCAACTTCGAGCGAATCACGAAAACACAATCGTGGGAACGGGGACTCCGCTGGTCGCCGAACGGTCGCTTGCTTGCGTTCTCTTCCGACAAAACTCTCTACGCCGCTTCCGTCTGGAAATTGTCGTTGTATGAAATTGCTAAACCCTCATCCGACAACGCGTATGTGCGTATGATTGATTTCTTTCCCGATAACAAGCGCGTCTTGTTTCTCGAAACCGACCAGGATGGATTGAAAGAATTTGTTGTTCCTCGCTTCACCGGAAAAGATGTTACTTCGAATACATTCAAAGCGGGATTGGGAACAACACGGCTGGGCATCGCTCCGGTTGATACGGGAAAAACTATCTGGCTCAAATTTCCCGATGAAGAAAAAGCATACGTCGGAGATATTTCCATTTCTCCCGACGGTTCGAAGATATTGGTTGAGAGAATTTCAGCTGATTTGAAAAAGCGGGAGTTGTTCGTCGCCGATACGGACAGCGGAAAAGCAAAACGCATCTACGAAGAAACAGAAAAGGCGTGGATTGAAGGGGGGCAAACGATGGCGAAGTGGATGCCGAACAGCAACGAAATAATTTTCACTTCCGAGAAAGACGGATGGAATCATCTCTACAGCATCCTTCCCGACGGAAAGGATTTGGCTCAACTCACGGAAGGCAAATGGGAAATTCAGTGGTTCGATATTGAGTCGAAAGGAAGCCACATGTATTGCCTCGCGAACGAATTCAGTCATCAGCAGTGGCTGTTGTATGATATTGACTTGAACACCGGCTCTGCACAACTCATCAGCGATACTGTTGGCTCGTATGAAGAGACGACGCTTTCGAAGGATGGAAAGTTCATCATTGCAAAACACTCGGACTTTGCACAACCGACGGAACTTGTCCGCGTGGAAACACATCTGAGCGATTCAAGCGCACAAGTTGCAGTGGACGAAGGAATGTCGCTTTTGCTTCCGCTCAAGGCGGAAATCACACAACTCACTCATTCTGTTCCTGATGAATTTGCCAACATCAACTGGGTGAAACCGGAAATCGTTTCGTTTAAAAGTTCGGACGGAAAAGAAATTCCCGCGATGATTTACAAGCCGAACGATTTCGACGCAACAAAAAAATATCCGGTGGTTGTATTCGTTCATGGCGCGGGATATTTGCAGAATGTTTATCGGGGATGGAGTTACTACTACCGTGAGTACATGTTCCATCATCGCTTAACGCAACTTGGCTTTGTTGTATTTGAAGTCGAGTATCGGGGAAGCGCCGGATTGGGGAGAGATTACCGGACGAGTGTATCCATGCACCTCGGAGGAAAAGATTTGCAGGACGAACTTGACGGACTTGATTATTTGAACTCGCTTGGGTACATTGACCATGCTCGTGTCGGAATTTACGGCGGCAGTTACGGCGGTTTCATGGCGTTGATGGGGTTGATGCTTTCTGATAAGTATGCGTGCGGCGCGGCGTTGCGAGCGGTAACGAGTTGGGAAAATTATTATCGTCACAATCAATGGTACACCGGCGCGCGGCTTGGCAAACCGGAAGACAATGCTGAAGCGTACAAGAAAAGTTCTCCCATTTCGTTTGTGGATAGTTTGAAGAAACCGCTTCTGATTCTTCATGGTATGGCTGACGACAACGTCTTTTTTCAGGACGCCGCACAGTTGATTGACAAACTTCAGAAAGCGAAAAAAGATTTTGATGTGATGGTTTATCCCGATGAAGGACACTCGTTCTCACAGCCGGAAAGTTGGTTAGACGAGTACCGGCGCATCGAAGAATTTTTTAAGAAACATTTGATGAAAGAAAGTAAGTAACGATGGTAGCACAAGCGCAAAAAAAAACAATAGCAGATATCAGCCTTACAGAATTCAAAAAGATTGTACGAAAGATTGTTAGTGAAGAACTGACGAAGAACTTCATCCCATACTATGTAGATGAACATGGAATTAAGATTGCTTTGATTCAGGACGATGAAGACCATCTTGAATTACGGGAAGACTTCAAGAAGGGGTTGAGAAAATCCCTGAAGGAAACGAAAAACAGAAAGACTATACCGCTTCAACAAGTGCGGAAAACATTGGGCATCTGAATTCATGTTTGAAGTTGAACTTTCTGAAAGTGCAATATCAGACTTGTCTTCTGTATCGTCAATCATTTCGGAACGCATTATTGACAAACTCGAATGGTTAGGAAGCAATTTTGATAACATTCCCCACTTCAGATTACATGGGAAGGAATGGAAAAATTGCTATAAACTTCGTGTTGGAGATTATCGAATCATTTATCAAATTGTCCATACTCAACGAACGATTTTCGTTCAGAGAATTCAACATCGAAAAGAAGTTTACAAGGATAGAAATTGAGTTTTATTGTTACCGCCCGTAAGTGGCGACCGATGGTGTTTGGCGATGTTGTCGGGCAATCGCATGTTACGACAACATTGCGGAATGCAATTGCAACAAATCGTTTGCATCATGCATTTGTGTTTAGCGGACCGCGCGGGGTCGGCAAAACGACGACAGCGCGTATTCTCCCGAAAGCAATCCACTGTTTGCATCCCAACAACATCGCCCCGGACAACTCGTGCGAGTTCTGCACGGAAATAACTGAAGGTAGAAGCGTTCACGTATTTGAGATTGACGGCGCTTCCAATCGCGGCATTGAAGAAATACGTTCATTACGAGAAGCAGTTCGATATGGTCCGGCAAAAGGAAAATACAAAGTCTATATCATAGACGAAGTTCACATGCTGACGAAAGAGGCATTCAACGCTCTCTTGAAAACACTGGAAGAACCGCCATCGTATGTCATCTTCGTTTTTGCAACGACAGAAATCCACAAGGTTCCGCTCACCATTCTCTCGCGCTGTCAACGGTTTGATTTCCGCCGCGTAACGGTGGAAGAAATATGCTCGCGGCTTCGCTTCATCGCAGAAAAAGAAAGCATCGTGATTGATGCTGAAGCATTGTTCCTTCTTGCGCACAAAGCCGATGGTTCGATGCGCGATGCTCAAAGTTTGTTCGACCAGGTTGTTTCATTCTGCGGAACGAACATTGACGCTCAGCAGATCATGCAGGCGCTGAACATTGTTGACCAGGAATTGTACTTCCGCGTTACATCGCTTATCAAATCGAAAGAGCCGCAGGGAATGTTATCGCTCGTGGAAGAAATTATGAGCAAAGGATACGACTTCCGCGAGTTTGTCAACGGCTTTATCGAACATCTCCGCAATCTTCTCATCGCCCGCTCCACCGGCTCGGTAAAATTTATCGAAGCATCGGATGTCTTCAAGAAACGATATCAACAGGAAAGTTCGTCGTTTACAGAAACAGATTTATTACGGTACATCAAAATCGGAACAGATACAGAAGCGGCAATCAAATGGAGCCAACAGCCACGCTATAAATTGGAAATTGCTCTGTTGCAAATGCAAAAAATGGATAGCAGTATTCAGATTGACCAACTCTTGCAACAACTTGAATCCATCAAACACAAGATAAACGGAAATTTACCCAAACCTTCAAGCAGTGAATCAGAGTTGTTCGGCGGGGCAACGACCGGAAAACCCGCTTTAAAAACTCCTTCAAAAAAAATAGAAAATGAGACCACTCTTCCATCTCAACCATTACGTGCAACTTCCGAACCCGCACGTGCGTATGTTGCAACATCAAAAAGCGTTACAACACCACAACAAACCGTAACACAATCATTCGAACAACGGGTCACTCCCATCAGCATGGACGAAGCATTCAGCAAATGGCAAATGTTTGTCAATGGAGCGAAAAAAGAGAAGATTCACGTTGGCACGATGCTTTCCGAAAGCAAACTTAAGGACGTGAAAGAAAACCGGCTACAGATTTCTTGCCCGGATGATTTTCACCTTGAAACTTTTAACCGCCACAAACAGTTTTTGTTTACTCTTGCAGAACAGGTCTATGGCGCAAAGGTCCGGCTTGAAGCAATTGTCTCACAGGTAGAACCGTCGCAATCGTCTGCCGGAACAAAATCCGAACTGACTGAAGAGATGAATGCGAAACCTGCTCCTGCAACCAATGACTTGCTGAATCATCCAATCACTCAACTCATAATTAAAGAGTTTGGATGTGAGGTCGTAGAGTAAAGTAAACTTCATATGAAAACGTTAAGTCGTAGTGTTTTTGGTTTTTGGTTTTTGGTCTTTAGTCTTTCGAATTGTTTCGCAGGTGCGAAATATGTAGGAGAGTTTATCGCTATCGGTGTCGGCGGACGAGCATTAGGACTTGGCGGCGCGTATGTCGCTCTCGCCAACGATGCGACCTCTGCTTATTGGAATCCTGCCGGACTTTCGAAACTTCAATATCCTCAAATTTCCCTCATGCACGATGAACGTTTCGCCGGCTTGGTGAATTACGATTTCGCCGCGATTGCATTACCGTTCGGTGAGCGGACAACATTTGGCGTGAGCGCGATTCGGCTTGGCGTTGATAACATTCCGAACACACAATTTGCCGGACTCGATGCCAACGGCAATTTACTTCCTCCTGACCAAGTTCAGAATTTTTCAAGGATTGACCCGTCGCGCGTAACATACTTCAACGCGGCTGATTGGGCATTTTATTTTTCATACGCAAAACAACAAAGCGAAGATTTTTCTTACGGCGCTAATCTTAAAATTATTCGACGCGACCAGGATGAAGGTTTCGCTACAGGAATAGGGTTTGATGCAGGAGCGCAATATCGTGCAACAGAGAATTTCTTTCTCGGCATGACTGTTCAGGACATCACTACGACACTGATTGCGTGGAACACCGGACGAAATGAATTTCTCACGCCAACATTAAAACTCGGAGGCGCGTACATTCAACCAATCGGCGACTTCCGTTTGATTCCCACATTCGATACCGATATTCGGTTTGAAGGAAGGGAATATGCTGCGCAAGCCCATCTCGGTCCCGCAAGTTTGGATTTCCATCTCGGCGGAGAAATTCAGTATCAGCATTTTGCCGCACTCCGTGTTGGTTACAGCGACATTGGTTCGCTCAATTTCGGCGCCGGAATTCATCTTCCGAAACTCGATATTGATTATACGTTCGCCAAGTTCGATGCGGAAAACCAACTTGGCAACACACACCGCGTTTCCCTCGCCTTCACGCTCGAAGCCGAACAATTCAAGCGAGCATCAGAATAATTTCTTTTTCTCCAGAGACGTTGGTTCGTTCACTTCTTCTTTTGATAGCGTGCGCGTTCGTGTTCAGTTCGTGCGCGACAAAAATCCCCTACACACTCACAGTACCTATGAGTGATGAACCATTTCACTCGCGAAGAGGATACTTTTCCGGCACGATTCCTCAAGGTTGGTTTTCTTCATCCGATACTTCGGTTGCTCAATCGCTTGAAGTATGGTTGCTGAGCGATGACCTCTCTGCCGCAATCATCATCAGAGAGTTGCATCTCGATGAACGTTCCAGACAACAGGTCCAGAGTGAAGGATTGGAATATCTTGCAGAACGTAGCAAGTCATTTTTCGAAACAAATTCTTCGAAAATCTTTCAACAACAAATTGAATTCAGTATCGGACAAATGAAGTTGTATAGTTATGAGGTTGCAGTTGATTCTTTAACAAAACGAATTGTTGTCTTCACAAACAACCATCATTTCTTTGAATGTGAAGCAACACCCGTGAATAAACATTTCGACATTAAACAACTCCAGAAACTCTTCTCTCTTCAGCAAAGCGTGTTGACGTCGTTGATATTCAGGACATATCTCCCGTAGATATGCGCGAAGGAAGAACGTCACATTGAAAGAAAAAAGGTCGGAGAGCACATCCGACCTTATTATCAAGAAAATAGTGTTAAATAGTTATTCGTTCTCAAACGCTACTGAGTAGCATTACGTATTTTAGAAATGTACGCTTGTTGATAAATATCCCCAGAATGCGGCATCTGCACCTCCGAATTTTGTTCGCATCATTTCGCCCGGGATGAAAGTGCTTGCTCCAAGTTCGAAATTGAGATTCGAATTATACTTGCACAAATAAGTCAAATCAATTTCCTGACCGAGACCTTTTTCGCCATTCACATCTTGTGCAAGGGAGAAATTATGGAACCAGAAATTACATGTTCCCTGGTCGGAGACCTTCATCGTTGCGCGGAAAAGTACATCCGCTAATCCTAGGTTGTTTGTATTTGCCGGGATTCCGATGAAATAATCCATGAAACCGAAAAATTTATGTCCGGTCGCAAAGGTTGCATCGAATGATTTGTATTTGGTATCTCCCGCAGGTGTTCCGCTATACAATTCATAACCTACAGCGACGCGGGAAACCGGTATATCTTTCAAGGAATATCCAACTGTTGCTGTCAACATAGTTGCCGCCACATCAAGTTCTTTTAACTTTCCCCCTTGATAGGCAAGTTCTGCTTCATAGTCAATGTCATCAAATTTCCCCTTACCGTATCCGCCTACAGTAAAGCGTGCCAAGTCGGAATTTTTTCCATCAGATGAATTTCGATTCCACTGATACAGCAGGTAGCCGTCAATTTTCTGATTCTCAATTCCTTTGAGTGTTGCATAA
>JACPVN010000589.1 GCA_016191715.1 Ignavibacteriota bacterium
TAACAAAGTTAGCTATAAAGTTAGCGCGCTAACAAAGTTAGCTATAAAGTTAGCGCGCTAACAAAGTTAGCTATAAAGTTAGCGCGCTAACAAAGTTAGCTATAAAGTTAGCTACGCTAGAAAGGAATAGAGATATGGAAAAGTTGAAGGTAAAAGGCTGGACAATATATCTAAACAACTATGATGGGAAATGGCACGCGGCAAAACGCATAACTAATAGCCTTCATACGGTATACATTGGAAAAGATGCCACTAAAGCAGTAGATAAAATTATGGAATATTGCGATAAAAAGGGGATTGCTTTAGAAGAGAGTAAGCAAATAAGTAGTGAAACAAATGATGGAATAACCAATAGAGTAAGTGAATTAGAAACAAAGGTTAAAGAGTTAGAAGAGCAAGTAAAGGAACAGCAAAGGGAAATAGCACAGCTAAAAACTCTGTTAGGAAACTCGTTAGCGACTAAGCCTAAAAGTATTACTGCCAGGAAACCGAAGGAAACAAATACCGTAGAAAAAGAGGAAACCGACTGGGACGCTCTGCGGAAGATGGTAAAGCAAGAAGCCAGGCAACGCGGCGGCAATCAGCCGTTAGCCAGGGCGATAGGAGTAAGCGAAAGCATCATCAGGAGATTCGTCAAGGGAGAAAGCAAAACACTTAGCCAGGAGAATCTTGCAAAAGTAAAGCAAGCGGTGAAGTAAGAACGACCGTAGGCTAGGCATGGCAAAAGTTTGTCTTGCCATCTTTATATAGAAAAACTTTTGGGAAAAATTTTTTTCTTGCAATATAAGATAAGTTAATATAAATTAAGATAATTTAAGACAACTTTGATAGGAGATAATCATGAGAGAAGCAAATAAGAATTTATTGAACTTAGACGAAGCTGCTTCTCAGCTTGGAATTGCGAAAACAACTCTAAGACGTTGGACAGATAGGGGATATTTGCCTAGCATTCGGATTGGCAAAAGAAAAGACCGTCGTTTTAAAGAGAAAGATATTGAGGATTATCTTGCACGTCATACGCAAGAAATTTCAGATGAAACAGAGCAGAAGGTATCATAACAGCCAGTAACATAGTAAGTAATTAGCCAGTCAGTAGGTCTATAAATGGCAAAAGCTGGAACGAGACGGCAATCTTTTCCAGCTTTTTACAGTACTAAACATTTATTGACCTCCTGATAGCATTCAGTGGCATTCAGGATTACTTTTATTATACCCTGAATGCCACAAAAATCAAGATAGGAGGAATCAGGGTATGGTAGAACATACCACTACAAATCATGAAAACGCTCCCATCATCTTAGCAGAAGAAGAGAATCCACCATTACCAGAATGGATTACCATAAACGAAAGGGGAAAGCAAAGCGTAGTAACAGGCATTGCCGCAGACTGCTTTTTCAGAGCCAAAGAAGGGAGGCTCATCTACGCGCAGGAAGCTTTTTGGGAATACGTTGACGGAGTTTGGAAACAACGCAAAGACCATCAAACCCGTAGACAAATCCAAAACATGATTGGCAGAAACCTGGCAAGAAAGTCCACTACGGAAGACATTATTTACCAGGTAAGAAACCTCGCGCTTGCGCCAGACGAATTTGAGTTTGATACCAATAAATGGATCATCAATTTCAAAAACGGCGTGCTGGACGTTAGGAATGGAAACTTTGGCAGGCACAGAAGAGAGTATTACCAAACTATCCGCTTTCCCTACAACTACGACCCAAAAGCCATAGCTTCCAATTGGCTAAGGGTACTCAGCGACTACCGTTTCTCCCAAGCAACACTTTTGCGAGTCCAGGAATGGGCCGGTTATTGCATCGTGCCGGAGACATGCCTGGAAAAATGCCTTTACTTAAAGGGCGAAGGGGACAATGGCAAAAGCTTGTTTTTAAAAATCATTGCACGGATGTTAGGTAATGCCGTTGCGGATATAGAAGTAACTCAACTTTTTGACCGCTTCAAAACCGCAGAATTACAAGGCAAACTAGCCAACATCTGCACTGACATAAACACGGGAAAGATATTTGACGAGCAGTTTAAAAAGGTTGTCTCAGGTGAAAAATTGATGGCAGAAAGGAAGCATAAAGACCCGTTTGAATTCACACCGTTTGCTAGATTTCTCTTTTCAGCAAACAACTACATTCCGACCAAAGATCGCAGTCATGGTTTTTTCAGACGGTTCGACATACTTGAATTCACCAGAGTATTCAAAGCCATTGAAAAAGACGAGCATCTAATGGAAAAACTACTACCAGAACTTCCAGGCATATTCAACTGGGCTTATGAAGGTCTCCAAAGGCTTATAAAGAACAATTGGAAAATGACAGAATCTCCAGAAATGACGCAAGCTCTGGAAGACTTCAAAGCAGCAGCCAACCCCGTAAAGCAATTCGTAGAAGAATGCTGCGGAATGGATATTAACTCAGCCGTTAGCACCCAAATATTTAGGCAAAGATACGTAGAATGGTGCAAAGACAACGGCTATGAAGTATTAGCCGAAAATCGCCTAGGTTTAGAGGTGAAAAGGCTAGGCTTTGAAAAAGTAAGAGCGCGTCAAGAAGGGAAATTACCATATCTCTACAAAGGAATTTATCTTAAATAATTATATATAAATTGCTTACAGAATATTTATCAAAAATTGTTTCTCAAATTTTGTTCCTAGTGTTCCTAGCTCTGTTCCTAGTAAAATGAATGAACTAGGAACGCTGTATATATTGCAAAATAATGGTTACAGCAAGTTGTTCCTAGTGTTCCTAAGTGAAGTGCCAAAAGTTTTTACACATTAACATTAAGAGATGCAA
>JACPVN010000595.1 GCA_016191715.1 Ignavibacteriota bacterium
CATTGCTTTTTCTTCGGGATTGTTGAAATCAATTGTGCGGATGGGAAACGGAGTCGCGTTTCCGCCTCGTTCATCCTCCCTGTCGCCTCTCTTCGATAGGTTATGACTAACTTTTCAATATTCTCTTTGGATTCAATTCGATTCATACTGTAGGAAGCCACTGCTACGCAAAGACTAAGCGTCTCCCTTTCGGTTCGGGAATGTGGTCACCGAACTCTTTTGCGGTGTCTATCCACAATTGAATTGCCTCTTTGGTATTCCGTAGAGCTTCCTCATGTGTAACGCCGTGAGCCATACAGCCGGGTAACTCAGGAACTTCTGCTACAAAAACGTTATCTTCATTACTCCAAAAAAGGATGATTTCATATTTTGAATTCATAGTAACTCCGTCAAATTAAACTTAATGAGTATCAATCCACAAAGGTCATTAAATGAAATATTACCCTCAGAGTGACCATGTAAGATTTGTTCAATCAATTTTTCAAATTTATCCATGTGGATAATGGTATTTATTTTTTACAATGAAGGAAGAAATATGCCTCGCCGTAATGCTCAATAAAAAACTCGATTGCGCTTTCAGTATCCTGTAACGCTTCTCCATAGGTGTCGCCCTGACCAACAATAGCACCCCGTGTAAATCCTAACGGATAGCCAACATAGCCATCGTTGTTTCTCTCAATCACTATTTTTATATGTTGCATGTTCTGACCTTGATAAATGTACAGTCAAATGTAACAAATAGAATGAACAAATGAAATTCATTTTGGTTTTAGTCTCTGAATTGTGAGTGCTCTTTTTTTTGCTTACCTTAGCACCATGAAACATGTGATTGCTTTGATTTTCTTCATCTTGGTTCTCAGCGCTTTCGTTTCCGCTAACACTCCAAAAGTTCATGTCATTAAGATTGATGGCGCAATCAATCCTGCCTCCGCCGATTATATCTCAGAAAGTATTCAGAATGCTGTCGAAGCAAATACCGAGTGTTTGATTATCCAACTCAACACGCCGGGCGGTTTGTTGAAATCAACCCGTGTTATTGTTAGTGATTTGTTGAACGCGAAGATTCCTGTAATCGTGTATGTTTCTCCGAGCGGCTCGCAGTCGGCTTCCGCGGGAGTATTTGTAACTCTTGCCGCGCACATTGCAGTAATGGCTCCGGGGACAAACATCGGCGCGGCGCATCCGGTAACAGTCGGCGAGCAGATGGATTCCATCATGTCAGAAAAAGCAACGAACGATGCCGCGGCATTCATCAGAACGATTAGCGAGAAGCGACATCGAAATATTCAGTGGGCGGAAGATGCGGTTCGAAAAAGCTATTCGATTACGGAAACAGAAGCTCTTCAAAAAAATGTCATTGATACAATCGCCGCATCATTGCAGGAACTTCTTCAAGTCATAGATGGAATTGAAGTAGAACTTCCTTCAGGCAAACACATTTTGAAAACTAAAGATGCTTCCATCGAAACGTTCGAGCAATCGTTCAGACAAAAAATCCTCGACCTTCTCAGCGACCCGAACATTGCATATATCCTGATGATGCTTGGAATGTATGGTTTAATGTTCGAGCTGTACAATCCCGGCTCTATCTTCCCCGGTGTTGTGGGGGCAATTTGCCTTGTGCTTGCCTTTTATTCATTTCATACCTTGCCAATCAATTATGCCGGAATAGCATTGATAATAATTTCGATAGTCCTTTTTATTCTTGAAATTAAAATAATCAGTCACGGCTTACTGACTATTGGCGGCATCGTTTCGCTTGCTCTCGGCTCCATCATGCTCATCGAACCGGATTCATCATTGGAGTTTATTTCTATTTCATGGGAAGTGATTCTCGCATCGGTCGTCAGCACAGCGGCGTTTTTCCTCATTGCTATCGGTCTTGGCATCAAAGCGCAACAACGAAAGCCGACAACCGGTAGAGAAGGACTCGTCGGGGAACTCGGAGTAGCAATAACGGAGTTATCACCACAAGGAAATGTTCGTGTTCACGGGGAGATATGGTCAGCATCAAGTATTGAAGGCAATATAGAAAACGGTTCAAGAGTTCAAGTTCTGGAAGTAAACGGTTTACATTTAACAGTAAAACCTATTCAATAATAAATCAAAGGAATAACAATGGGCGCATTATCAATTTTTCCAATTATCCTGATGCTGTTTGGTATCATTATCTTAGCAAATGCGGTTCGCATTCTTAACGAGTACGAACGCGGAGTCGTATTCCGTCTGGGGCGACTTATCGGCTCGAAAGGACCTGGCATTATTTTTCTCATTCCAATGATTGACAGGATGATCAAAGTCAGTCTTCGTACGGTCGTGCTTGATGTTCCTCCGCAGGATGTCATCACGAAAGACAACGTCTCCATCAAAGTAAATGCAGTTTTATATTTCCGCGTGGTAAATCCTGAGAAAGCAATTGTTGAAGTGGAAAATTTTCTCTTTGCAACTTCTCAACTTTCACAAACAACTCTTCGAAGTATTTTAGGACAATCCGAATTGGATGAATTGCTTTCCCAACGGGATAAAATCAATATGGAACTTCAGAAGATTATTGATGAACATGCGGCTCCATGGGGAATCAAAGTTTCAAACGTCGAAGTAAAACAGATTGATTTGCCAATCGAAATGCAACGTGCAATGGCAAAACAAGCAGAAGCGGAACGTGAACGACGCGCTAAAAACGTTCATGCTGATGGAGAATATCAAGCAAGCCAACGACTTTCTGATGCCGCCAATATTATGGGTCAAAATTCCATCGCGTTGCAATTACGCTATTTACAAACGCTGACAGAAATTGCCGCAGATAAAAACTCGACAATAATTTTCCCGTTGCCGATTGAAATACTCGCGCCGTTTCTTAAAGGAGATAAAAAATAAAATAACTTGGGGTGAAATATGAATAATAGAACTTTCGCTTTGCGATACACC
>JACPVN010000596.1 GCA_016191715.1 Ignavibacteriota bacterium
AACACCTTGGGGAATGTAAATGCGATTTCCTGTCCCCGTGAGATTTTGGTCGGCTCCTTGATTGACATACGGTCCGCTTGCCGCGCCCCAGTAATTTTGCTTCGCGTCTGTCGTAGAACTCGTATTATTGTGTAACCCGTATGAACTATTGTCCCGGATATTATTATTCCTCAAGACAGGTGTGTTCGCTCCGATAACCCGAATTCCTTCTACGTTGCTATGAATTTCATTTGCACTTGACGCAGAGAGAGAATTATTGAAATAAATTCCATAGTTACTGCTGTATGAAATATAACTCGAATCAACCGGGCAACGGTTACTGACAATATAAATGCTTCCGGCATTTCCTCGACCGGCATAACGAATAATCGAATTCAAAATGTGAGAACTATCGCTGTAACCCGCCGTTAAATAAATCTTGTCCCAATCTCCCGTGCCCGGAACTGTGGCGCTACTGTCAGCATTCGAGTCACCACCATAGGAATCATCTTTCCACGAAGTAAAAACATTCTTGTAGATTTGTGTCCCTTCAGAAAGCAGGCGACCATCAACCTGAAATAGTCCGTTTCCTGTTTCCCGTGAGAATTTGAGAATCGTTCCCGGCGCGATATAGACCGTGTTCCCGCCGGAGACTGTCACGTCGCCGCGCACCGCGATAACGTTCGATGTAAATCCCGGAGGAAACACACCGCCGATTCGTCCGAGTATATTTCCTTCAAGGGAAACTATTTCGTTGTATGTATTTCCTGAAATCACATTTCCTGAGTAAACATTTCCATGCGTATTTCCGGTCAGCGCCAGATTCAGTTGACCGGTCAACCCAATCGGGAATTTATTTCCTGTGAGAGAATCATTGAGAATGTAAGCACGGGAAGCTAACACACCGACAAATCCGTTGTTCCGTATGTTGTTTGATTCAATGATGATGAGAGAATCAATCGCGTCATTTCTGTTCAGAACGTAAACTCCATGCTGTGTATTATTGCTGAGAGTATTATTTCTGACTGTAACAACTGAAGTGGTTCCTGTTACATACATACCATGATTTCCATTCCGTTCAATAGAACAATTTTCAACCAAAGAAACTTTCGCATTATTATCTGCTATCAAACCGGAGTAACCATTATTGAGCATCGAACTGTTGCGTAACGTTAGATTTATTGTCGTATAACCTAACAATCTGACGCCATGATAATTACAACTATCAATCAGCATGGAATCAATCGTTACGGTATTATTTGTAGATATGACCAACCCGGAAGCCATTGACCTTCTGATAAGATTATTACTAAACACAATCCCGCTCGAATTATCTCCGATATGAACTGCCTGCACATTATCCCTTCCGCTATACTTGAAATGATTATAGCGAATGCGGCTATTTGCACCGTAACTACACACAAAATAACTCCAATCTCCGGGCGCCGGATTGAGTGAATCGGTTGAGCGGGAAGTTTTCCCACCGACAGAATTATCTCTCCACGACGTCCAGGTAATCGGCTGTGCGGGAGTTCCTTCTGCAAACAATTTTCCATCACAAGTGAAGTTCGTATATCCGGTAATGTTCTCAAATTTGATGATGGTACCCGGCTCAATGATGAGTGTATCACTGCTTGCAACAGAGAAACTGTAAATGGCAACATACGTCTTCGATGGAATCGACGAAGGGAATGTCGGCGATAATGTTCCTTTCATACTTCCGCTGTAAATTGCAATTGCGTTGTAAGTGTTGTTGGAAATAATATTGCCATCAACATTATTATTATCGACGTAGCTGTTCCCCGTTCGTCGCCATACAGCAATCGGGTAGCGGTTGTATTGAATCGTGTTATCAATGTATCGTGCAGACGAACTGATAATTCCATCTCCGGTATGATGCGATATTGTATTACCGATATACATGACACTCGTCCATGTATATACTGTATTGTTGTTGGTAATTCCTCCTGTTGCATTGCTATCAATAAGATTCCCTAAATATGTTTGCGGCAGTCGTCCGTCCATCACATAAACACCCACACCATTATTTCTTCGTATGATGCAATTCGATACTTCCCGGAATGTCGGTGAGGCGCCGCTTTGATACGTACAAACCAAGCCATGACTGCCGTTGTCCTGTATCGTACTACCGCGAACTGTCACATCATCACCGCTATAGTAGCCAACATAAATTCCATACGTACCATTACTGTCAATCGTACAATTCTCGAAGGTTACAACGGAAGTACCATCAATATACACTCCTGCATTACTTGATTTCCTAAAGATGGTATTTGAAACAGGGTTCGCAAGAATAACACCGCCACTGAAATTCATTCCATTGGTTGAATACTTCATGAGGCAATTATCCATGATAGAATTGTTTGCACCGGTTCCATAGAACCCGATGTATCCCCAATTCCCCGC
>JACPVN010000043.1 GCA_016191715.1 Ignavibacteriota bacterium
CCGAATTGCTCGGCGTTGCCGACACGAACATTTTACAGCAACTCAACCCCGACTATTTTGTTGATGTCTCCGTCATTATCGGAGAAGATTTTTATGAACTCAATCCACCAAAAGAAAAAAAGTAAAGGACGGAAAAGGTTAACTAAACCCCCTCACTCCCCCTTCTCTTTCCAAGAGAAGTGGGAAGAGTTTATCTGTAAAAAATTAATTCCGGACTTTGAAGGAAGAATTTGAATAACATTAGTAAAGGACTGAAAATTTGAGAACGAAAACATTTGCCAAACGGATTGCGCAACTCGCTCACACGAAGAAAGCCGCCGATGTCATCATCATGGATGTGCGTGAAGTGACTGACGTGGCGGATTATTTTGTCATCTGTTCTGCCGATTCGGATACGCAGGCGAAGGCGGTTGCCGACGCAATCATGGACGGAACGGAAAAACTCGGAGAGTTAGCGTGGCATCGCGAAGGTCTTGCCAACCGTCAATGGATTGTGCTTGATTATGTTGATGTTGTCGCTCATATTTTTCTGAAAGAAGTCCGGAAACATTACGCATTGGAAAAACTCTGGGGGGATGCAACGATCGAGGCAATTGAAGACAAGCCGAAAGTGAAACGCGCACCGCGCAAAAAGAAATCGGAAGAATGAAAGAATATCTGAAAGAACATGTAACCTCTGCGCTTGCAACTCTCTGCCCGGGAAGCGACATCATTCCTTCGTTTGAAAAACCGAGAAACCCTGAGCATGGAGATTTAACAACCAACATCGCGATGATTGCGGCAAAGCAGGCAAAGACCGCGCCGCGGCAACTCGCTCAACAAATTATTGACACTCTTCAACTTGATTCTACGTTGGTGGTGAAGATTGAAATCGCAGGACCGGGGTTTATCAATTTCAAGTTTACTGATAATGTGGTGAGAACATCGTTGCAGGAAATTCTTCAACAGGAAACGAACTACGGACGGCACAATCTTGCACACGGAAAGAAAACACAGGTTGAGTTTGTTAGCGCGAACCCGACAGGACCGCTGACGGTTGGACACGGTCGCGGAGCGGTGTACGGTGATACGATTTCCCGCTTGCTTGAGTGGACAGGTCATGATGTTACGCGAGAATATTATTTCAATAATGCCGGTCGGCAAATGCGAATCCTTGGCGATTCGGTTCGGCTTCGTTATCTGCAATTGCTTGGTGATACGCTTGAGTTTCCTGAAGATTATTATCAGGGAGAATACATCAAAGATATTGCTCAGACATTGTTGGATGAACATGGCGGCAAGTTAAGAAACGAACCCGCCGAAGGAATGTTCAAACAACAGGCAGAGAAAGATATTTTTGCCGACATCAAAAAGACGCTGAAGTCCATCGGTGTTGTGCATGATGTCTTTTCGAATGAGAATGAATTGTATGAAACCGGTAAAGTGAAAGAAGTGATAGAAGAACTTCGGGCAAAAGAATTGGCGTACGATTTGGACGGCGCGGTTTGGTTCAAGGCGACACAATTCGGAAGCGAAAAGGATAAAGTCATCGTCAAAAGCACCGGCGAACCGACGTACCGATTGCCGGATATTGCATATCACCGGGAGAAAATTCGGCGCGGGTTTGAATTGATAATTGATGTTCTCGGCGCAGACCATGTTGCAACGTATCCTGATGTTCTTGCGGGATTGACTGCGCTTGGTTATGATTCTTCCTGTGTGAAAGTTCCGATTCATCAGTTCGTGACGATTGTACAGAACGGAGAAGTCGTGAAGATGTCAACCCGGAAAGCGAACTTTGTCACGCTCGATGAATTGATTGCGGAAGTCGGCTCTGATGTTGTGCGGTATTTCTTCATCATGCGAAGCATTGACAGTCATTTGAATTTTGACCTCGGACTTGCAAAAAAACAATCAGACGAAAACCCGGTCTATTATCTTCAGTATGCTCATGCGCGGATTGCAAGTATTATCCGTCACGCGGAAGGCGTCGGCATTGACAGGAATGTTCCGGCAGAGTTATCGTTACTGAATCAACCGGAAGAAATTTCATTGATGAAAAAACTTGCCGACTTTCCCGACATTGTTGAGTCGTGCGCGGCAACGTTTGAACCGCATCGCCTTGCTGATTATCTTCACGATGTTGCCGGGCAGTTTCACAAGTTTTATCATTTTCATAAAGTCGTTACCGAGGATATTCCTCTGACTGCCGCGCGCATGTCTCTTTGTCTTGCAACAAAGATTGTTCTCGCAAACGGATTTTCGATTCTGGGAATTTCCGCTCCGGAGAGAATGTAATTCGTTCAGGATTTTGTAATTGATTCAGCCGATAATTTATTTCCTGACAATGGGGAGAACATACTATGCGTTCTAATGATTCTTCAAAACTTACTGGTTTACACAAGTCAAAAAACAAGAACGTTGTCGGGCATCTTTTCAAGGAAATCCGAACTCTTGTTGATACAACACGAGGACAGGTTGCTCAAAGTGTCAACTCCGGCTTGGTAATGCTGTATTGGAATATCGGTTCACTTATCAGAAAACATGTTCTTGAAGAGGAACGGGCAGAATATGGAAAACAAATAGTTCACACATTATCCGTTCAATTGACATCTGAATATGGCAGAGGTTTTACGGTTAGTTCTTTGTTTCGGATGATTCTTTTTGCAGAACGATTTCCTGCTGCTGAGATAGTTGCGACGCTGTCGCAACAATTGGGTTGGAGTCATTTTGTTGAAATCATTACGATGAATGATCCACTCAGGCTCACGTTTTATTCTGAGATGTGCCGAGTCGAACGGTGGAGCGTGAGAACTCTACGAGAAAAAATCAGCGGCATGTTATATGAACGCACGGCGATTTCCCAAAAACCTGAAAAACTTATCAAACAAGAATTACAGACATTACGCAACGAAGACACACTTACACCCGACCTTGTGTTTCGTGATCCATACTTCCTTGATTTTCTGGGACTGAAAGATACATACAACGAGAAAGAAATTGAATCTGCAATTCTCCATGAAATTGAATCGTTTATTCTTGAATTAGGCGTCGGCTTCTCCTTCGTCGCCCGACAAAAAAGAATTTTGATTGACCATGAGGATTATTACCTCGACTTACTCTTTTTCCATAGAAAACTTCATCGTCTTGTTGCTGTTGATTTGAAACTGGACAAGTTCAAAGCAACAGATAAAGGACAGATGGAATTATACCTGCGTTGGTTGGAGAAGTACGAACAGCAACCCGGCGAAGAAAGTCCTATCGGACTAATTCTCTGTGCAGGAAAATCAAGCGAGCGGGTTGAATTATTACAATTAGAAAAGAGCGGTATCCGCGTAGCAGAATATATGACGGAACTTCCGCCAAGAAAAGTTCTCGAATGGAAACTTCATACTGCAATCGTCGCCGCGCGTAACAGACTATCACAAAAAGTTTTAACACATCAAACATAAATAATACAGAAGCAACCATGAAAACAGTAAAACAACAACTACGATTAAATTCATTTTCCGATTTGAAAAAACTTCTTCCAAGCACTTCGAAGGATTATTCCCCGGATATTTTTCTTCAGAAGAGTCACAAACATGATGGCAAGGGGAAAGCCGTACGTGTGTTCATTGACAAAAGCGGAAGACGGGGAAAGACGGTGACCGTTGTTTCGGGATTTCAGCATAACCCGCAAACGATTGAAGAAATTGCCAAAATCCTCAAACAGTACTGCGGCGCCGGCGGAACCGTGAAAGAACGGGAAATCGAAATTCAGGGAGAACAAGGCGACCGCGTGAGTGAAAAACTTCGTGAGTTGAATTACATCGTCAAATAATTTTTGAATCATAAATGAATCAGGTCTGATTTCAGTCGTGCAGTTGAAATCAGACCTTTTTTTTCTTATCTTCTCAGCGATTGAAACACTCAGCAAACGTATTTATCAGCCGCCAACCTTTTCGGTTTCGACTCACGGGCAGGCATAGTTCTTTACTCTTGACTGTGCTTACCGGCTGTGTGTTCCTGTTGTTGCTGTCATCGTGTATGCGTGAACAAAAAAAACGAGTTACCTCGAAAGATGAATTGATTCCGTTCCTCGATACGCTCGAACGGCGGTACGAAGCCGCGTGCGTGGCAATGGGAACTGCGAACTGGCACAGTTACGCGAAAGACAGCGCGTACAATCTCGATGCCGCGAAGGCACAGTTCGCGGAAATTTTTCTCGACACATCTCTCCGCAATATCATCACCGAATGGCTCAACATTTCCGGCTCGCTTGCCGATAAACATCTCGAACGAAGATTGGAACTCTGGAAACGATGCTTCATCGGCGGTGGAATTTATGCTGACCCGGAAATTGCGCGACAGGAAAATGCATTGCAGGAAAAGATTACCAATTTTAAGTTGACGTTTCAGGGACAGCCAACGACACGCGCAAAGGCAAGTAACGCACTACGACAGGAAAAACGTCAGCCGAAGCGACGCATGTTGTGGAATGTACCCGGGCAAATTTCCAAAGCAACAATCAATGACCTTGTCGAACTTGTTCAATTGCGAAACGCGAAAGCAAAAGACGAAGGATTTCCGAATTACTATTCGCTCTCGCTCTATCTTCATTCGATTGAGGAAGCGTGGCTGTTGAAAACATTGAACTCGCTGGAAGAACGGACTCGTCCTCTGCTCGACACATTCATAGTAGAATCAAAAAAGAAACATCGCCTGAAAAATTTCGGTCCATGGGATTTTGATTATGTTTTGCGCGAAGCCGTTTCGCTTCCCGATAAATATTTTCCTGCAGATTCCGTTTTCAAGGTCATACATCAGTTTGAAAAAGAAATTGGCTTCGCAGTTGATAGTCTCCCAATCAAAGAAGTAGTGAAAGATATTCCCTACGGCGGGTTGAGTCTGGCAATTAAAATCCCGAAAGACTCCCGCTTTTTAGTCAATCCGACAAAAGGGAAAGGATTTTACGGCGTGGCGTTTCACGAATACGGTCATTCACTGAAGGCGGTTCACACGAATGTCGAGTACCCGATCATGAAGGGATTCGAGTGGATTCCCGGAGCGCAGTGCGCGGCGTATGAAGAAGGAGTTGCCGAGATGCACGCCGAGTTCACTGAGGACACGACGTGGATTAAGGAATACACAAAAGTCAAAGAGAAAGAACTTACAAAGTATATCGAGGGAAGAAGTTTGCCCGCGCTTTTCCGTTTACGCCGGTTGTTAAAAGATTTCTTCATTGAATACGAGATGTACAAAAATCCGAAACAGGATTTGGCGGCGCTCGAACGGGAGATGTTCAAAAAGTATCTGCTTGTCGAACTTGATTCGAATGAACAGCATCAGTTTGCTTCGTCTATCTGGTATGTCTCGTATCCGTGTTATTATCAGAATTATATTCTCGCCGCGATGATTGCCACACAATTGCAGGAAGCGATGTCGAGCAAGTTCGGCGAACAGAAATTGCACAACAGAAAAATCGCCGCCTGGATGAAGCGGCATCTCTACGCCTCCGGTGAAACGACGGAATGGGTAGAGCGAATCCGTGATGCTTCCGGGAAAGGTCTTGAACCCGGAGCGTACTTGCGAAAACTTGGAATTGAAATCAGTCAACACATTCATAAAGATTGAGTGTTATGAAACAACAACCTTCCAAACGAACGCCCAAATCCACGCCCCGCACGCACAAAACAAAACCGCTCCCGCACGATAAATACAAAAGCATTTTCTACAATGCCATCGAAGGAATTTTCCAATCAACTCTTGACGGAAAACTCCTTACCGCGAATCCATCATTTGTGAAGATGCTCGGATACAAATCGCTCACCGAGTTAAAACAACGTCCGCTCATCGAAATATTTTTCAATCCGGGAGATCGGCGTTTACTGACGAACGCGCTCAACAGCAAAGGATTCGTACATGATTTTGAATTACGGCTGAAACGGAAAGACGGGAAAGAAATTTTTGTCAGTGAGACGAGCCGGCTTGTGAAGGACAGAAAGGGAATTCCGCAGTACATAGAAGGAATGATACTCGACATCTCGGAGCGTAAACGATTTGAGGAACAACTCCACACGGCGGAAAAAAAATATCAAAGTATTTTCAATAATGCGGTCGAAGGAATCTATCAATCAACGCCGGACGGCACCCTCATCACTGCAAATGCCGCGTTTTTAAATATGTTGGGGTACAAAAGTATCGAAGAACTGGAACGGGCGGATGTCAATCAACTCTATGTAAATCCGGAAGTGAGAACACAATTCCGTGAACGGGTTGAACAGGAAGGAATCGTCACCGATTTTGAATTACAGTTGCGACGAAGCGATGGGAAAGTGATTACCGCGTTACTGAACTCGCGCGCGGTGCGCGATGAGAAAGGTGCGACACTCTATTACGAAGGAATCATTCAGGACATTACGCGACGGAAAGCACAGGAAGAACAACTGCGCGTTCTCAACGCGCAGAAAGATAAATTCCTCAGCATCATCTCGCACGATTTGCGCGCGCCGTTCAACAGTATTCTCGGCTTTTCTGAATTGCTCTTAGATGAAATCAATCCGCCCCCACCGGAAGAGCAAAAAGAATTTGTTCATTTCATCAACGAAGCGGCGAAGCAACAACTACTGCTTCTCACCAATCTGCTCGATTGGTCCCGCTTTGAAACCGGAAGAATGAGATTCTCCTTCAAGCCGGTGAACCTGAGCGATGTTGTTGGCAAGTGTATTATCGCGCTGTTCGGCAATGCGAAGAAAAAGCGTATCGCACTCTCTGCAACCATTGACCCGTCGCTTGCAGTGTATGGAGATGAATATCTTCTTCAACAATTGTTTACCAATTTGATTTCGAACGCAATCAAGTTCACGCCGGTTGACGGTTCCGTTACCATTGCAACACACGGAGTGAAAAATCATTTCGTGACAGTTACAGTAAGCGATTCCGGAATCGGGATTTCCAAAGAAGACCAGCAAAAACTTTTCCGCATCGAAGCGAAACACACGACGCGCGGAACAGAAGGAGAAGAAGGTTCCGGCTTGGGACTTGTTCTCTGCTCGGAGATTGTGGAAAAGCACGGCGGAACTATTTCGATTGAAAGTGAAATTGCAAAAGGAACGACGTTCGTCTTCACGTTACTTCTTCCGCGCAAAATTGTGTTGGTGGCTGAAGATGATAAAGCAGACCGCCTGCTCACGGTTCGGTTTATCGAACAATGTTATCCTGATTATTCTGTCGTCGAAGCATCCGACGGAGAGACGGCGTTCAAGATGGCGATACAGCACCTTCCTTCCGTTATCATTGCAGATTTTATTATGCCGGGGATGGATGGCATCAAGTTGTTGAAAGAGTTACGGAAGAATCCGGCAACGAAAGGAATTCCTGTCATCAGTGTTACGTCGGTGCAATCGCAGGGAAGCGCGGCAGATTTACGCGCCGCCGGCGCAGTGGAAGTTCTTCTGAAACCGTTCAGCAAATCGGAATTGTGTGCGGTGATGGAGAGGTTTGTGAAGTAGGATTCTAAGTAAGGAAATACGATATGATGAATGAAAACGAGACACTTGATTGCATTGCCATAAAAAGAGAAGCACAAGCGCGCATTTATGAAGAGATCAAAGGCATGACTCACCAGGAAGAGATAGAGTATTTCCGCAATGCTATTTCCACAAGCAGATTTAGGGAGTGGTGGAATAACGTCGAATTACTCTCAAAAGCGAAATATGAGAACGATTTAGTTGCTGACTAAATCGTTACTCGTCCGATCTCATTTCTTTTTCGTTTTAGTGAATCGGAATTGTGCGCGGTGATGGAGAGGTTTGTGAAGTGAAGTTTTTTCGATGGAGTTTAGATGGAGTCCACCTGCAGGTGGACTCCATCTTCGTAGTCACTTTATTCTTTTCAATGTCGTGATGTCCGCTTCGAATTCCTTTACATCATAGTTTAACGGGATTTTCCGGCTGGCAAGTAGTTGCTGAAATGCAAGCCGCGTTACTCCGGCTAACTCGCTTGCCTTCCCCAAGGAGACTTTTTTATTTGATACAGATGAACGGCTAATTCAAGCGCGACATCTTCTGCCGACATCCTTGTAGCGGTGAGCCATTCATTCGATATTTTGAGTGTTGTTGATGTGTACATGGTTTACCATTGTTTGTGTTGGATAAATATAGAATGGTTCGACAATGAAAACAAATTCGCTTTTCACCCGGAGAGTAACCTTGCGAAGGTTTCGCTCGATGATTACGATACATTGTACAATAGCGCCACTCACGAACAAAGGAAAACCTTCGCAAGGTTAGTTGTTGCAACAAAAATGTGTTGCTTCGATGAACGACGTTCAGTGTTTTCTTCCCATGCTCTGTCATGGTATAGACCATGACAGCCCAGAAAACACTGTTTTGCGTAACTTCGGTCATTGTTATAAACTCCTTGCCTCTTCTATAAAAGCGCGGCGTTGTTTAAATTCAATTCTGACCGCCGCAATTCGCTCATTCCACAGAGTTTCTTTTTCTAATATTTTAATAAATATCTGTTTCGCCTTTTTAAAATATTGTACTGCAATTCGATACGTACTCCGGTTGCCGTTATGGATGTTTCGATATGCCTTTTGCCAATAATACATGGTGATATCTTCCGGAAATTCTTCTTTCAAGCGGTCTGCGAATTCATCAAAATTCTCCTCGGCAAGGAATACGAATCTAACGCCGGGTTGTTTTTGAAGTGAGAGCAACAAGATGTGTACGGCTTCTTGTTTCAATCCTTTGTCCAAACATATTCGTATGTAATCTTCAGTGTCAGTATTTCGGATTTGCTGGAAGATTTCCGGTTCGACCTGGTTCCAATCCGTTTCTGTTAAAAATTCTTTCGTTTTTTTGTAGCGCTGGTATGCACGTCCCTTCGGAAGATATCCCATCCCTTCTACATACTCGAAGGTTTTGAGAAGCGCCCGTTTTGCGTTTTCATAGTCACACTCTTTTTTGTAATATTCAAACAGCCGGTCAAGCATATCTTGTTCATCGTGCTTTTTCTTGAGCGCATGTTGGACGACTCGTTCAAGGTTTTCCTTATCGCGATTTGTTGCATAATGAGCGAACAAAAATAAAAACAATTCTGTCAAACGCCCTTCTCCTTTTTCCAAACCGATTTCTGCTGTTTCTACGGCTTTCTCCCGTTCTCCTTTCTTATTATAAAATTCCACAAGGTCCCAGTAATCCATGCCAAACCGGAGATCCTTTGTGCGCATTTTCAAATATGTTTCTTCATCCTGCAATTGGTTTTTCTGAATTCCCATGATAAGGGTTGTTCTCCAGTCCGACGGCTTTTCTCCAAGTTTCTTCACTAAATATTGCCACTCTTCTTTTGTATCGCATAACATGTAACAGAGGTCTATTAAGGAATCTCCAAATCCGGAGTTGCCGATATTGTACTCTTCGAAAATTTCATCCATCATCATTCGTTTCGTCTCATTCGAAATGTTTCCTTCTGCAAGAAGTTCCTGAATTTGAGAAAGATAATCAAAGCAATCATTTTCATCTTCATCATCTCCTCCGCCATAACAATTGAATTCTGAAATAATTGCTCGAGCGTCAGACCAGAGTTCCCACAACAATTTCTCATCTACTCGACCTGTCTCTTCATCCGTCAGAAGGTTAACCGATTCCTTCTTCAGCCATTCCAAAACAGTTTTGTGGTTTTCCGGTGTTTTCTTGAGCAAAGTTTGCACCAAGCAAAACAGATCGTTGCTTTCCAGTGAACGCAATTTTTGCTCCAGAGGAAAATTCTTGTTTTGTAGTTCTTTTTCAGTTTTACTATTATTGTGTGAAGACATTGTATTTTTGAGTCGTATCTAAAAAGTATAGTTTGGTTATTTTGTCTTTCGATTTCAGTTTGTTTTCAAAATGTTTCTGCCCGGTTCTATACTTTTTAGAGCAGACTTATTTTTAGTTTTGAACATTTTATTCGTTTCTACATTCGCCATAAGGATGAGTTGGAAAGCGGCACGCTGATAGAACGGATGTTGAGTAGACGCGGAGCGTTCTGTTTTTCATTCCCACACCTGATAATTGATAGGAGCGCGGGAACGAGATGAATACCTTTCAGTAAATCGAAATTGTGCGGGGTGAAGGAGAGGTTGGTGAAGCGAGAAGTGTGAACACCGCATCACCTTTCGAAACAAAGTACTATTGATAATGCTGAAGATATTTCTTTCATCACAGGGGAAGAAACGATTCCCAATTTTCTGACAAAACGTTCCTGCGATATTGAACGAACCTGAAATGTATCTGCGGCAGATTCTTTTTCTAAGCCATTTTCTTGAACGGGGTGAATATTAACCATCCAAGGCGCATTATCGTAGCGTTCTTTCCATTCAGTAACTGGAACGATAATCTTCAGTGGGAGAATTCCAAGGTCATCATTATTGACGATGATTGCAGGACGTATCTTTTTGATTTCGGCTCCGATGGTCGGATCTAAATTGATAAGCCAGACTTCACCTCTACGCACGAAATTCCTCGCCGTCAAGACTTGTGAAACTTGTAAGTTCTGCGTCGTTTGCGTAATCTGAAAGTAGTGATTCTGCAGCAACGACAAGCTCGTTCTTTTTATTGCCCTTCGTTCCGGAAATTTCATTGCGGGTAAGATGAAGCGCTTCTTCCGCAATAAGCATTCTCTCCGGTGCAGAAAGATTTTTTAATTCACTGAGTATTTGCTGAGAGGTCATAGGTAATTGTATTGTTTGTGTTGGATAAATATAGAATGGTTCGACAATGAAAACAAATTCGTTTTTCACCCGGAGAGTAACCTTGCGAAGGTTTCGCCCGATGATTACGATACATTGTACCAATAGCGCCACTCACGAACAAAGGAAAACCTTCGCAAGGGTAGTTGTTGGAACAAAAATGTGTTGCTTCGATGAGCGACGTTCAGTGTTTTC
This sequence comes from Ignavibacteriota bacterium, assembly GCA_016191715.1. Taxonomy (GTDB): domain Bacteria; phylum Bacteroidota; class Ignavibacteria; order UBA10030; family SZUA-254; genus FW602-bin19. Next base: position 10,889 of record JACPVN010000043.1, read on the forward strand.
TTCCCATGCTCTGTCATGGTATGGACCATGACAGCCCAGAAAATCGTGCCGTTTGCATTCACAGGGAAGAGTCATTCTGTATAACCCATAACACGGATGTCAAAGGTTGAGGCAACCGAGTCTGAAGATGCTAGGAAAACAGATTGTTGCAATGGACTACCTGAACCTGCGGCGAGAAACCATATGTCCGACGTTCCCCAGTAACGGTTGTTTACTGTCAGGCTTGCGGTGTAAAGTGCTTCAACGTGGTTTGAACCATCAGTCTCTACATATAATTGGACATCCGCAGGCAACTCCGAGGGAATGCCACCGAACGTGATATAGACTCTTGCATGCGTCGCAGTGGGGGGGACATGACCCCCAAGGTAATACTCATTGGAGTTCCCGGTTGAGTGTAGTCTTCACCTTCAGAATAATCTTTCAGCATGGTGTAAACAATCCGCAGGACGCGGCCGTCAAGCGTGTCAACGTACTGATGAATGTTCTTTCTGAGTTGGGCTGTGCTCATAATTCTTTAGTTTTTTCTTTTTTGAAATGTACCATTTCTCCGACAAATAAAAAACAG
>JACPVN010000597.1 GCA_016191715.1 Ignavibacteriota bacterium
AATAAAAATGAATATTACATTTGTCCGAGCATTTCCAATTATCTTATCAACCAGAACGTAAAAGAGAAACGGCTGACAAAAGCCAAGCCCGGACTCGACAGTCTAACACCATCCGAAAAACAAATCCTCCGCTTCATCGCGGAAAGCAAAACGAGCAAAGAAATTGCCGACGACCTTCACATCAGTTTCCGCACAGTCGAAAACCACCGCACAAACATCTGCACGAAGTTGAACATTCACGGCAGTCACGCGCTGTTGAAGTTCGCGTTTGAAAACAAACACCTCCTTTAGGAAGTTAAAAGTTATCAGTTAAAAGTTAAAAGTGGTTTCGACTTTTAACTATCCTGCCTTTATTCAACACCAACTTTTAACTTTTCACTTTTAATTTTTAACTACTTTCTAAGTGGAAACACTTAGAAATATAGGTGTTTGACTTCCTATCAAAGTGAGGATTCCTCTATGTTCCTGCCCTCTCATTTCCCGTATCTTTGTGCCGTAATTTATTCAACTCATTAGTCAGTTTATTTTGTTTTCCATGATTATCATGGTTGTTGATGATGTTCCGAAAATCCGGCACGTCATCATTGATATGCTTAAAAATGTTGATGCTGAATTCATCGAATGTAGCAACGGCATTGAAGCAATCAACGCGTACGAGGAGTGTCATCCCGATGTCGTTCTGATGGATATCGAGATGAAAGAGATGAACGGCATTGACGCGACAAGAATCATCAAGCGGAAACACTGCGATGCGAAAATCTGCATCGTTACCAACTACAGTGATTCGTTTTTAACCAAAGCCGCACGTGATGCCGGCGCAGTAGGCTACGTGTTGAAAGAGAATCTGTATGAGTTACGGAAGTTTATACAAGGTTAAGAATGTGCGACTCACTTTTCTTAAAAAAGAGATATTCACCCGACCTTACTGCTCTCTACGAAGTACAAGTGAGTCGCACATATAACGACAAGAGTTTTTAAAATTCAATAATTCACAATACAAACAACATAAGGACACAACAATGAAAAAGTTCTTCTTACTTTCAATCCTTATCATGAGCAATGTTCTTTTTAGTCAAACACCAAAATATCCGTACCCGATAATATTTTTACATGGATTAGCGTCGAGTGATTCAACATGGGCGCTTACGGTTAATGCGTTGGGCGGTCAGGCAAAAGTGTTCGATGCATGCCTGAACCATGACGGCGATACATTGACTGCATCTCTCACATCATCGGATATAAATATCGTCGGATGGAGGGATGGAGACACGAATTCTTCTCCGACGAGGTTATATGTGATGAATTTTGACATCAATAATTTTGTCGCTACAGGTCATACCAATCACAAGTACAGCAATCAAATGGCAATTATGAAGCAGGGGATTGCTTTGAAAGTGATGATTCAAGCAGTGTTAGATATTGATAGTGCAGACAAAGTTATTCTCATCGGTCACTCGATGGGCGGATTGGAAATCCGCGAATATTTACAACGAGGATATGACGGAACTGCTGGCGGGCGCGGGACAAATTGGGTTGACCAAAGTTCATCGTACGGCCACCGGGTTGTACGTGTTGTAACAACCGGAACGCCGCACGGTGGAAGCAATCATTCGGGCGGGAGTTTGCAATATGTCCCCGGTGTGAATGAAAAATGTGAAGCGGTGCGTGACCTTCGTTATCCATACATTAAACCCGGAATTCCTCCGGTGAGTGTTCCCGCTCCATATTTATTCGGCGGAGCGGAAAATCAATTTCAATGGAATCCCTCGCCGCATAATCTCGATGTGAATTGCAACGGCGCAACAACGAACACCATTACCGGCATCAGCAGCGGCACAACCTACAATGCTTCGATGCCACTCCCGACAAATATTCGCTACACCTATATTACTTCTAATTTTTCAGGCACAGGACAGGATGGGCTTGTTGAACTTTCAAAGATGTGGCTGTACAGTGGTTCCACTCCGACTCCGTCTTCAGCAGATACATTGTTGTTGGATATCAACCACCTGCAAGAGCCGTTAGATGTTCCATCAATTATTCGAGGCATGGATGAACCGGATGATACAACATTCGCGTATGTTGTTCCGATTGGACAGGCAACGCAATGTTTCATCACAAAAAAGATGAACGGCGTAGCAACCGACAGAGATGTCTTTAAAGTGTGGGCAATTGCGGACGGTCCTCTTACGTTCAGTACGCTTGACATCGGTTCGCAGGTTGATTCGCTCATCATTGCAACTGCAAGCGGAGAAGTCGGTCGCGCTGCCGATTCAAGTGGTGTGACTTCCGTCTTTATCGCTAACGCAACGCAAGGAACATTGTACTATGCAACAGTGCGCGGAACAGCAACAGATACATCTTTACAACTTCCTTATACATTTCTTGCCGCATCATCAAACCCGCCGGTTACACAAGCGTCCAACATTGTTTTCTCTTCTGTTCAACAAACTCAATTCACTTTTAATTGGACTGACGGAGATGGAGTTGCACGCGTTGCCTTCATCAACCAATCAGATACAGGAAGCGCAGTGCCGATGAACGGTACAACGTACATTGCCAATACAACGTTGGGACTCGGAACACAGATAGATACGACGGGATGGTTTTGCGTGTTCAATGATTCACTTCACGCAAGCGGCGTAACAGTTACCGGACTCAGCGCGGGAACGAATTACCGGATTATGGTTTGTGAATACACAGGTTCAGATTCCGGGACACTCTACAATTCAAGCCCGGCAACAGAGAATCCTGCAACAGTTACCACGACATCTTCAGGGACAGGGCTTTCCGGGCAAGTGAATGTCGGAGCGACGCAAACCTACACATCGTTGACCGGAACAGGAGGATTGTTTGAAGCAATCAATTCAATTGGTTTATCGGGTAATCTAACTGCGGTCGTTACCTCCAATCTTTCTGAAGATGGAAAGTTTTCTCTCAATCAATGGATTGAATATGGCGCAGGCGGATATACGGTCACCATCAAACCCGACGGAACGACCGAACGGTTAATATCAGGCAATGTTGATAGTACGTTTGGAATGATACGACTTAACGGTGCAGACCGAGTTACCATAGATGGAAGATATAACGGGAGTGGAAGATATCTTCGGATAAGAAATACATCTCAGTCGGCAATTGCATTGGCGTTTCTCGATGGAGTAAATAATGTCGTGACGCGAAACTGCACGATTGAAGGAACCGATACTGTATGGGTGCCGCCACAACCGGCTCTTGTCATAATGAGAGCATTCGGAACGGCGATAAGCAGAATTACCATTGTGGAAAATATTCTTCGCGACCGGATTGACCTTTCACGAACTACCTATGCCGCAATTGATGCCAGAGGGACGGCAGGATTAAGCGACATTACAATCTCTCAGAATGAATTCATGAACACAGAACAATGTATCCTCGTTGATAGTACACACGGGAACCATTGGCTGATCAACGGGAATAGTTTTTATGGAACGAGGAAAACATATTACTTCAATGGGATATACTTTTTCGA
>JACPVN010000598.1 GCA_016191715.1 Ignavibacteriota bacterium
CAATCTTTTCCGCCGATGGAACTGTCGGGAACATTGAATCCGAGATACAAATCATTGTTTGCCGGGTCTGCGAGGAATTTCACCGTGGCGTGCGTCGGGTCTGTCGGCGCTAATCCGCCTTCGATATTCCATCCGCTTGTCGGGTCACCGGCATTCTCACCATAATTGATAGCCAACGATTCTGCTTCCGACCATTCTGTTTCATTCATATTTCCATCATAATTTAACCACCCTCCAGAATTTGTGAACATAACCGGAGGAGTTGCCCGTGCCCAGATGTAATCGTTTCTGCTTGCAAAATTCTGCTGAGGATTGGCAATCACCTCATCATCATCAAGCAAACACCACGCCGGCGCGCATCCCCAGGGCCACTCGCGGAACCACCATGAACGCGTACCGTAATCATTGGAAGAATTGGTGAACTTATCGCCGTCAAGATAACTGAAACCGAGCAACACCATTTTGTTTGCTGAACCGGCTGCATAGCCGAGTCTTGTCAAATCAATCGCAAGTTCGACCATAAATCCTTCATCTATATCGCTCGGGTCGTTGACCGTGGTTGCACCTTTTAATTGCAATCCATACGAAGCGCCACCGCTTGAAACCAAATCGGTTAAATCCCAAATTGCTTTGGAACCGCCGAGCGTTTGACTATCAACACGCACACCGTAGCGAACTGCTTTCATCGTGTTATCTCCATTGCGTTGCGCTTCGTCCGGAATTGTCACACTGAGTTGAATGCCATCAAGCCAATCATCGCTTCCATCGGTTTGCACAAGTTCATCCGTCACATCAATTCCGACGTACAGCATGTCGCCTTTGAAGAACCATTTTACAGCGGCATTTCCGGGGTCAACAACCGGATTCGGAAATCCGCCGCCTTGCCATTCACCTGCTCGCCATTTACCGATACTCGGATATGTCGCACGGAGTGCAGGGTCTCCGAAACGAACGTCGAACGATGAAAGGTTACTCCATATCCCGTCGTTCAAATTGCCATCAATTGTCGGTGCGGGAAATAAACTTCCGTTCATAATTGTAACATCCGGTTCAGGTCCATCAAGTGTGCCTGCAGTGTTGACTGTTACGCCTGGGTTGACAAAGACGCGTGCAACATTGTTCCCCAAATTATTCCACGGATTTTGCCACCATGTTTTGTTTGATGAAAAACGTGCAGGGTCGTTGGGCCAATTCCAGTCGGCATCCCAAATTGAAAAGTTTAACTCAAGAACATCGCCACCGCCATCGTTGGCATCATAACCGAGCGAATCTAACCTAAGAGAAAGTTCGATGCTGTAACCGACATCGAAACCTGCATCATCATTCGATGTTCCGTTGACGGAAAATCTTGCTGATGCAAAATTGTTATCGAAGGTTGGAACGATGCCGGGAGTTGCATCCCAGCCCCATCCTGCAAACACTTCTTTCGGCAGGTAGAAACCGCCCCGTTCATGGAGGGCAAGTCTGCTCTTGATTGAGAACAACAATTGGTCAAATTGTGCCCAGTCTTTTCCGCCGATAGAACTGTCGGGGACATCGAATCCGAGATACAACATATTCGTTGCGGGGTCGGCGAGAAATTTTACAGTTGCGTGTGTCGGGTCTGTCGGTGCAAGTCCGCCTTCGATGTTCCACCCGCTTGTGGGGTCACCTGCGTTTTCACCGTAATTGATTGATAAAGATTCTGCTTTCGACCACTCAGTTTCATTGAGTACGCCATCGAGGGTCATTGTTCCCCCGTCTATCGAACGCGCCCAGATAAAATCCTTTCGCGGTGAAAACTGTGCATACGATGTGAATGTTATACCCACCATCAGAAGCACGAGTAATATGCTCAGTATTTTAGATCTCATAGCTGATCTCCTATTATTTTAGTATTTGTTGAATTATTTTTCCTCAAGGCACTCAGACAAATATTGCTTTGTCTGACTCACTTTCGGAATTGTTAGATAAATTTGTTGATTAGTTTTACACTCATGGTAATCAGAAAAAATAAGGCGTCATAAGTTTCGGCTAATCTGGTAATCCTTAACAGTGAATTATTTTTACTAGTAACTTCCACTCACTTCGCCTTTGTTTTCCTAACCATAACAGTTGATATTTACAAAACTCAATGATTGCCGCATGATTCACGAATCACCACCGATGTCGGAAGCAAGACGCGTTCTTTTTTATGCTCGTTTTTCAATCGAATTGAATGAATCAGTTTCTCAATTGCCATACCGCCTAATTTACTTATGTCAATATGAACAGAGGTCAGAGAAGGTGTTAAGTAATGTGCAATCGGTATATCATCAAATCCGGCAAGTGCAATTTCTTCGGGAACGCGAATCCCTGAATCACGGAGTGCGCTCAACGCGCCAATCGCCATCGAATCATTCGCGGCAAAGATAGCTGTTGGTTTAGTATTTTGATTAAGTAACGTTCGTACAGCATCATATCCCGATGCTTCGGAAAAATTTCCTTTCATCTCCAGTGATGGAATCGCCAATGCATGTCCTTCACGGATTGCATCATTGTAACCCCGCCATCGCTCGCGTGCGTCATAATTTCTCTCAGGTCCTTTAATCATCGCTATACGTTTATGTCCATGTTCGACTAAGTGCATTACCATTTGATACGCACCGGAATAATTATCAATGTTGAGGGAATCAAACGAATCATTTTCTATAAAACAATTCATTAAGACAACAGGCATAGAGCGTGGAAGATTTTCGTCTAACGTATCCGCTTCTATATGTGGTGACATCACGATAAGTCCGTCAACACGTCCGCGCATCATTTGTAATGCATCTTCAATTTCGTTTCGGTTATTGTGCGAACTCGAAACGAGAAGGTGATATTTGTTTTGTTGTGCGTATTGGTCAGCACCTCGAATGACTTCAGAAAAGAACTCACCATACAAATCCGGTAGTAACAATCCGATTGCATCCGATTTACGTGTGCTGAGACTTCGACCAATTGCATTGGGAACATATCGTAATTCCCGCGCCGCTTCTCTCACTAATCTTCGCGTATCATCATCAACCGGACCGCTGTTATTTAAAACTCGTGAGACCGTTGCTGTCGAAACCCTAGCTCTGTTTGCTACTTCTTTAATTGTCGTACTCATAATTTCGTATTGTAAATGGAAGAAAGTAAATTCGATAAAAGATTATGTGTAAACGTTTACATTTCTAACCAAAAAAATTGAGTCGTGGACTGACTCAATGTAAGCGGTTACATTATAAGGAATTTATTTTTATTTGTCAAGCATTTTTTTGAATTTTTATAGATTTATTTTAGGAAACGGTTACAATTCTGTAAATATCAATAGAATGAAAAAAAACCTCAATCCTTTCCGAACTGAGGCTACTGTTAAATACTATAATCTGAGTCGAATCTACAAAGCATTCTCTGAGCATGTTCGGAGTTGATTATAATCCGTTTTCAATATGATTTTGTCAAGTACTACACTTTTTAGAGCAAACTTATTATCTCTTATCAGGATATTTCGGCACAGGCGGTAATTTTTTCTCCTGCGTCTTCAACTCTTCAAGGATTACCTCGATCGCCTTGTTAAGCTGTTCATCCACTCCGGCGTATTCTTTTGCCGGGTCGTTATCAACAATAATATCCGGGTCAACGCCGTGACCTTCCATAATCCAATTTTTCTCGTCCAATCCGAACCGGGAAAACTCCGGCTTGTTCAGGAAACCGCCATCAAGTAACGGAAGACTTCCGCGAATACCGACAACGCCGCCCCACGTTCTTTTGCCAATCAATTTTCCGAGTTTATATTTTTTGAAACGATACGGGAAAATGTCGCCGTCAGATGTTGAGAACTCATCAATCAAACAGACCTTTGGTCCCCACACCATTGCATCAGGGTCGGTGGTGGGAACTGTGTTTCGGGCAATGCTTATCATTGCAACCTCGCGTCGTAATCGTTCGATGATTTGCGGAGAAACATTTCCACCGCCGTTTCCGCGGTCGTCTATAATCAGCGCTTTCTTCTTCAACTGCGGATAGTAATGTTTGATGAACTCATACAATCCGTTCCCACCAATATCCGGAATGTGAATGTATCCGACTTTTCCGTTCGTCGCTTCATCAACTTTCTTAATGTTATTTTCAACCCAAGTATAATAGTACAACGATGCTTCATTGTCGGTCGGAAGAACAACGACATCCCTGCTTCCTTTCTCCGAAGCATCCGAATTAACTTTCGCCTTCACTTGTTTGCCGGCTTTGTTGACTAACTCTTCATAAATGTTATTCATCTCTTTGGTTGATTTTCCATCAACAGCGAGAATGAAATCACCCTCCTTTACATTGACGCCAATCTCCGTCAACGGTGAACGTTTACTCTTATCCCAATTCTGTCCTTTAAGAATTTTCTTGATGCGATAATATTTCGATGAAGCATCGCGTTCAAGTTCCGCACCGAGTAATCCCAATGGGATGCGCGGTGCTTTCGGATAATCACCGCCGCCGACGTAAGTATGTCCTGCATTCAACTCACCGATAACTTCACCAAGTATATAGGTCAAATCAGCCCGATGACTCACATGCTCGACTAACGGCGCATACTTTTTCTGTATGGCTTTCCAATCTACGCCGTGCATGTTCGGGTCGTAGAAGAACTCACGCATTTGCCGCCAGCACTCGTTGTAGATTTGATTCCATTCCGCTTTGCGGTCAAGTTTTACTTCCATGCCGCTCAAATCGAGTTTATCTTTCAACTCAATTTTTGATTTCGGTAAGTCAATAATTGCATACGAACGGTCTTTGCTGACAATCATCTTTTTTATGTCGGCAGAAATTTCATACCCTCCGATTTCTCCAAGATTTGTTTCTTTCTGTTCGCTCAAATCATACATCATGAATTGCGTCTGTTCATCTTTGCTTCCACGTCTCGTGTAATAGAGCGTGCTTCCGACCGAATTCAAATTTCCATAATTCGCCGCCTGAATCGGTAAACTGACGATTCTGTCTTTCAATCCGTCAACATCAACCTTGACGACAACTTTTTCATCTTTTTTCTCTTCATCCTTTTTATCCTTCTTGTCCTTCGCGTCTTTCTTCTCTTCCTTCTTTTCTTCTTTGATTGATACTTCATCACTCTTTGGTTTGAAAGGCGAATCAATATCATTCGCCAATGTTACGAAATAAATTCTCGACATATCCTGATACGCATGGTTCCATTCTGTCGCGCTGTAGAGCGGGTTGAAGTCTCGGTCGGAAACAAAGAATAAATATTTTCCATCCGAACTGAACACGGGCTGAGACGCATCATACCAGCCATCGGTTACTTCATTCGCCTTTCCGTTTTCGAGCGAGTACAGATAAACCTTGTTCATCATCTCGACTTCCGGCATCGTGTACGTAATCCATTTGCTGTCCGGCGACCATGCATATTGATTGAACTCAAACGCCTGAGATTGTGCAACGGTCGTTATATCTTTCGATTCAATGTCAACATATTGCAATCGTTGTCTTCGGTCTGCCCATAAAAGCTTCTTGCTGTCGGGCGACCAATAAATCTGATACTTGTATGTGTCACCGTTCTTAGTGATTTGTGTTGGCGGCGCGCTTCCATCCTGCTGCTCCATGTAAATTTCATCTTCACCGGTTGCATCGGAAATATATGCAATCCATTTTCCATCGGGCGACCACTTTGAATTTCGTTCGTGGATGCCGGGAGTGGAAGTAATATTCCGAACAACACCGTTCTTTGCCGGAACGGTGAACACATCGCCGCGTGCGCCAAACAATGCTCGCTTTCCATCCGGGGATATTTCATAGTTGCTCACTTGGTCACTGACTTTTATGATACCGCCACGGCTTCCGACCATATCTTCAACTATTCTGATGGAAACTTTTTCTTCCTTCTGCGTAGCTAAATCAAACTTGTAAATATAGCCGCCATTCTCGAACACAATTGCTTTATCGCCGAGTGACGGAAACTTGATGTCGTACTCTTTGAACGTTGTCAGTTGCTTCGTCTCCTTCGATGTCAAATCATACGAATACAAATTCATACGCTTTGCTTCATCACGGTCTGAGATGAAGTAAATTTTGTTGCCACTCCACATCGGAATAATATCAAGCGCAGGATTATTCGTGATGTTCTCTGTCTTCTTTGTCTCAAAATCATAAATGGAAATATCATCTGCCATACCGCCGCGATATCGTTTCCATGTTCTGAACTCGCGAAAGATTCGGTTGTACGCGAGTTTCTTGTCGTCGGGAGAATACGAGCAGAAACCGCCGCGGGGCAACGGTAAATTTTCTACCAAGCCGCCATCAACCGAAGCAAGAAAGAGTTGCCCTTTGAAATCGTTGAACTCTCTCATGCGCGAACGAAAGACGATGCTCTTGTTATCGTGCTTCCAACCGATGACGAGATTGTTCGGTCCCATTCTGTCGGAAACGTCGTCTCGACCAAGTGTTGGTGTGTAGGTTAATCGTTTTGGTATGCCCCCTTCCGATGGAATCAAATAAACTTCGGTGTTGCCATCATATTGACCGGTGAAGGCGAGCCATTTGCCGTCGGGAGAAAACCGGGCAAACAGTTCGACTCCTTCATCGTTGGTAAGTTTTCGTGCAACGCCACCCGAAGCGGAAACCGTGTACAGGTCGGTTGCGTAACTGAACACGATTTGGTTTCCATAGATTGCCGGAAAACGAAGCAAACGCGCTTCATCCTGTGCAACTAAAGAAACCGTTGTTGCAAGTAATAATAGAGTAAAGAGAATTAAAGTTTTGTTCATAATATTCCTAAGTGTGGATTAGTTAGTTAGTTTCGGATTTGTGTACGGAAAAGAACGGCAATGGTTGTGATAGGATTTATTGTTAGTAGTGAATTCAAGCATTGCCATTCAGTCGCCTATAAATTTTCTATTTGCCGCTTTAATTCTTTCTTCCCGGGCAAATACAATTTATATTCACGGGCAAAAATCCTTTTTTGTTTGTCGTTCAGCGTAAATTCAAACACTGCCTTGTTACTTTGTTTACAGAGGATAATACCTACCGTAGGATTTTCCTCTTTCAATTTTATCACGCGGTCAAAATAATTCACATACATTTTTACCCCGTTAGATAATTTCATTTTCACTCATGAAATAGTTTTTCATTCTCTCTTTCAAATATCGTTTTCCCCAACTTGTTTTTAAATATTTTTCCCTATGTGTCGCGTCTTGTTGATTAATACAGCCTTCAAAATATATCAGTTTTAATGGAAGTCTATTTTTCGTTGAAGTTACTTTACCCAAACTGTGGTCTTCTATTCTTTTTCTTAAATCAGAAGTGTAACCGACATATAATTGATTGTCCTTCATCGACCTTAGTATGTAAACGTAATAGAACATTACGCTTCTCTCTTATATCTAACGGGGTAAATCTGACCGATGTCTTGATGCGTAAGTTTTCCGATTTTCAAATCGAACAACACATAGCAGTGAAGCAACCGGTTGTAGAAGACAAGGTCAACAGAAAAATCCTCACCTTCAAATGAAATGCGTTTCTGCCTTGCTTCAAAGAGAAAACCTTTTCCAAGTTCGAGGAGAAATTGCTCGATACGATTGATGATGGCTGTTTCAAGTTCATTTTCACTGTATGCGGCTTCTTCTTTCAGTCCGAGAAATTCGAGAATGTACGGTTGCTTGATAAGGTCTTGTGCTTGTTGGAGTATTTGTCCTTTTTTGCTGAGTTGCTTTACTTTCTTTTTGTCACGACTTAGTATCAGCCGTTCGTATAACGATGAATTGTATTGTCGTTCCAGCTCGCGCACACTCCAGTTATTTTGAGCCGATTCAATTTCATAAAACCGCCTTTCATCTTCTTCCATTTTAAGAAGCAATACAAAATGCGACCAACTTAATTTCTGTAGATACTTTTCATTGGCAGAAATACGAGACAGTGTCTCGTATTTTCGAACAGGAGATTGAACAACAAACTCCTTTGAAAGTTTGTTTTGAGATTTACGAGACACTGTCTCGGAAATTGGAGTTGCATGAATTTGAAACCGGTTTTGATACGTTAAGAAAAATGCACGCATCAATTGAAGATTGTCAACCGAGAATCCTCTCCCGAATTCTTGCGTAAGTTTGCGACTTATGGATGCTAACTGCTCTTTTCCATACGAAGCCCTTAGAGCGCCGCGCTGTTCATGTTCCACAATTGTTTTTCCTATCAAAAAATTTGTGATGACCTGAAGCGTGTTGACATTCCTGTACGCAACTTGTCGTGCTTCAAGTATTAACTCCCGCAGTTGGGAGAAAAGTATGTTGCTGCTCTTCTTTTTCATCATTTGCATTTTTCCTAACGCACATTGTATTTTGGATTGAAGGTACTGAGATTTCAAAGTGAATCAAAGAATCACTCCAACCCCGTCAACCCTTCCCTTACCGCGTACTTCGTCAACTCGGCAACTGAAAACATTTGTAATTTATCCATGATGTTCTTCTTGTGAGAATCAATCGTGTGAATACTCAGATTCAGTTTTTCCGCAATCTCTCTGCCTGAGTTTCCTTCAGCAAGAAGCTGAAGTACTTCCCGTGCTTTTGCGGTCAGTGAAACAGATTTATGCTCGTTCGATTGTTGAGCGTGTATAACAATATCCTCAACAACGACACCGGTAATCTCCGGGCTGAGATACACCTTTCCGCGCAACACTGCTTCAATTGCAGTTCCGAGTTCCGTCGCCGCGCAGTGTTTCAGCATGTATCCCTTTGCGCCTGCACTCAACATGCCCGTCACGTACCGTTTGTCAATGTGCATCGAAAGCGCAATTACTTTTGCATCGGGTATTGCATGAATAATTTGCCTCGTTGCTTCAATGCCATTCAACTCCGGCATGGAAATATCCATGAGAATAATATCCGGTCGAAGTAGTAAACATTTCTCCACCGCTTCTTTCCCGTTTTCCGCCTGACCGATAACTTTCATGCTGACGTCTTTCTCAATTAACGATGCAAGTCCCTGACGCATGAGCGTGTGGTCATCGGCAAGAAACACGTTGACGGATTTATTTAGCGATTCGTGCATCATCACTCCTTTTTCTTCAGCGGCAGTGTGACCGTTACGGTTGTTCCCCGTTCAAGTTTTGAAACGATATTAAACGCGCCGCCAACATAGGCAAGCCGTTCTTTGATATTAAACAGACCGAACCCGCCTTGCTTCGAAATTCTCGCTCCAAGCATTTCTACGTTAAATCCTTTCCCGTCATCATTAACACTGAGTATCACTTTGTTCGATTGATACATGAGAACAATCCGTGCTGATTTCGCTTGCGAATGTTTGGTTACGTTCGTCAGCAGTTCGCGTGCGATGGTAAAAAGAAGAACTACAGATTCATGTTCAAGTTGTGTCGTTCTCTGACTTGCTTCGAACGAACATTTCACTCCATGCCTCTGTTCGATTTGTTCGGCGAGCCATTCGAGTCCCGCTTCCAATCCGAGTTCGTGCAGAAGCGGAGAACTCAGTTCAAAGGTCAATGTCTGAGAATCCCGGATAAGTTGCTCGACAAGAGATTGCACTTCATAAATCGGCTGTAAAAATTTTTCCTCCGAGACTGTGTTCCTTAACGCATCAAGTTTCAACTTGCAAAATACAAGATTTTGACTGATGTAATCATGCAGATATGTTGCCATCCGTTGGCGCTCCCGTTCTTCCGTTCCCGAAAGTTCGGAGGCGAGCGAAACTAATTTTGCTTCCGCGTTCTTTCGTTCGGTAATATCAAACGCAACTGCAAGCACGGCATGCCTTCCTTGAAACACAATGCGACCAAGCGTAAACTCCGTCCATCGTTCGCCGTTCGATTTTGTTTGAAGTTGTACTTCGAGGTTTCTCGTTTTGGTTGATGCTTCATCAAGCAATTCTGATTCAGCCACGAACAATTCACGGCTCAGTTCATTCATCAAATCGTTCAACTTCTTTTCCATCAATTCGTCTGAAGAAAATCCTGTCAACTGTTCTGCCGCGGGATTGACAAAGAGAATATTTGTTATATTATAAATAAAAATAGAAGCAGGCGTTGTCTCCGTGACCGTTCTGAATTTCTCTTCGCTTCGCCGCAGTTGTGCATCCGCTTTTCGTTTTCTGATAAAATAGGTGAACGCGAGAACTACGAACGCAAGCGCTAATCCGCCGATGGGAAGATAAAACAACGGTTGTTGAATCATCGGCGGCGGGATGGTGAATGAAATTGTTTGCCCGATGTCGTTAACCTGTCCGAACAATCCCTTCGCTTGTACCTTCAACGAGTATGTCCCCGCTTGAAGATGTTCAAGGAGAAGAACTCTCTCCGTTGTCCACGCCGACCATGCATGATTTTCAAATTGATAGCGCGTTTGAATTTCCTCCGTCGGAAGTTCGCCCAAGAACGCAAACGCGCTCCATCTGATTTGTGCATTTGTTTCTTCAATGACCGGCTTCTCTATGAGAACGCGGGGAACAGAAGGAACATCGAACGTTCGATTGAGAATCGCCAACCCTTTTCCGCGCGTTGCCACATACACTTTTTTTTCCTTCGGAACAATTGACCAAAGCGATAAACAACTCAATCCGGTTTTCTCGCCGTAGGTTGTCCACCTTCCGTTCGTGTAACTGCACAAGCCGCCTTCTGTCGCAATCCATAACATTCCCAAAGAATCAACCGCTACATCCCACACCTGATTGTGAATCAATCCATCCGTTGTTGTGAAGTAGTGAACATTATCTTCTTCATCAATGTACCCTAAACCGCCTCCGGCATCCTGATCACCAAACCAAAGAATGTTTTCATCATCAATCGCAAGCGTGAACGTGCGGGCGATTTTCAATCCTTGTTCAACTCCCCAATGCGTCCATGCTTGATTTTTGAAGCGATAAATTCCGTTAATCGTCCCGAACCATTTCGCTCCGTCCGCGCCTTCAGCAAATGCGTACACCCGATTGCGGTAAACATTTGTCGAATCACCGAACGGAATGAACTCCTCATTGATGAATTGGAACACTCCGGGCTGTTCGATACCCGATGCCGTTCCGCGGGATGCGAGACCGAGAAACCAAAGCGTTCCGTCAAACGATTTTCTGATTTTGTGAAAACGGTTTTCTTCCGGATGTTCTCCGATATCAAAGTGTTGCCATCGCAATCCATCAAACCGATATGAACCGCTGAATGTTGTGCCGCTCGAAATCCAGATATTTCCGAACGCATCCTCCGCCAGTCCTGTTACGCCGTACAAGTGTTTCCCTTCGATTTCAGAAATCCACTCCACCGCTCCATCGTTTCGGTGAATCTCAACTCCATCGCCTGTTCCGAGCCAAAGAGTTCCATCGCGGGCAAACAGAATTTCGTTCACATTGTTTCGCAGAGTCAGTTCCTTGTGGGTGATGTTCGACCACAACGCAACCGACCGTTTGAAAAGATGCAAGCCTTTGTTCGTTCCAACCCACAAATCGCCGTTCGATGAAAACTGCACAAACTTGCAATCCTGCAAAAACCGCGGCACGTGTTCCGGCGAACTCCAGACGCCCTGCTTCCTCACACGAACTTCACCGGAAGCATAGACAGCAATCGCATCTCCGTTCGGCGCAACATCCATGCACAACACCTGACTCCCCTTCTCTGCAACATTAAGCGTTGGAGTTGAAGAACTGTCCCACTCCCAAATTCCTTTCATCTCCATTGGGTTGACGACGGAAGCGATTCCCGTCCCGTGAGAGTTTTCTTTCAAATAATTTATCCGAATCAATTCTGTCGAATCGTTGATAATTGTTTCAAACTGTTCGCCATTCCATCTGCTTAATGATGACGTAGTATTCACCCAAATTCTCTGAGCGTTCGACTTCCAAATATTCATCGTTTTGTTTGATGTCAGTGTCGGCTCAACGGCGGACTTCATATTTCCATCATGTTTAAACAACGAGTTCTGTTCATGAAAAAGAAACTCACGCCGATTCAATGGAAAGACAGGAACTGATAATTGGTCCGGCAATTTTCTAAAATGCTGTTGGACACCGACGAAGACGTTACTCTCAATTCCCACCGCGATGCTGTCTTCCAACCACTCGCTAAGCCAAACCGGTTTCGATTGTGGTAACTCTTGTTCCTCTAAGAGCACCCACTGGTAACCATCGTACCAACTTATTCCCTCGGATGTGAGCGCCCACGTAGTACCGCTTTGAGATTCAACTACCGAAAGTACATAGTCTGAAGGCATGCCGTAAATGGTAGTAAAATGCACCCATCGCCATTCGTCGCTCAGGTGTTCAAGTTGTCCAAAAAGCGAATGAGGAAAAATAAAGCATAAAATGATTAAGAGGATTCGAGATAAAGAAGTAAGATTTGAGTTGGAGTGTTTCATCGGGTACAAATGTAAGAAAAAGCAAGCAATTTCTTTTGCTTATTATTCAGAAAATTCATAGAATCAGACACGTTTTTTTGAATTTTTTCAGACGGTAGGGAGTTACCGGAATGA
>JACPVN010000599.1 GCA_016191715.1 Ignavibacteriota bacterium
CAAACTAATATTTTCAGGGATGTACGATGGGAAAAACCATCCGAGCAACGCCGCAACTCCAAGAACCGCAATTAACGATGCAGTGAAGTAACTGACAATGTACACTATGATTGATGGATTAAACATCACTTATTCAATTGAAATTTGAACGGAACTGTTGCCCAAACGGTAACCGGACCGTTGTTCATGATGGCAGGAGTAAACAACCATTGCAATGCCGCTTCGGTTGCCGGTTCATTGAAAATCGGGTTATCGCTTTTCATGACAATTGCTTTCTTCACTCTTCCATTTTTATCAACAAGACAGTTCACCCAAACCGTTCCTTCAACACCCGCACGACGAGCGATATCAGGAAAATCAGGCACAATCTGTTTTACAACTTGTGGTCGAATTTCAACAGCAATAAATGAATCAATTGGTGGTTCTGCTTCATTTTCAATTTTTTCTATCGGTTGAGAAACAATATCTTTTCCTGTTCCAAAATAATCTCTCAGTTGCGAATCATTCGCTTGAGAAACTTCCTGCTGAGTTGCGATTGTTTTGTCAGGAGATATTTCAACATCGGGAACAGGAATCGGAACCCCAAATGTTGGTTTTGCTTGTGGAACAGAAACGTTCAAAGCAGTAACCACATCTCTGTTAATAATTGACGGTGGTGGCGGCAACCATGACATTGGCATTCGCGTAATACTCTCACCACCGTTCAAACTATTCGTAAGATAGTAAGTCGCAATTAAGGAGAGATGAAAAAGTAACGCAATCGTCAATCCATAAAACGCGTATTTTTGATAGGATAAGTGTTGCAATTCTCTCATCCTGAAATGGTCTGAGTTTATTATTGCTGTCATGGTCTTTATTCCTTTCTTCGGTTCGTTTCCGAGATTGATTACATTGTTGTTACTTCACATCAACTTGAATTGTTCCTACTTCATTATTTTACTTATTCAATACAAAGCGGAACGGAATTGCCGCCCAAACGGCAACGGGTCCGTTGTTCATGATTGCCGGTGTGAAAACCCATTGAAGCGCGGCTTGAATCGCCGGCTCGTTAAAGATTTCCGCATCGCTTTTCATGATGACCGCTTTCTTGACTTTTCCTTCTTTGTCCACCAAGCACTTCACCCAAACTGTTCCCTGCACACCGGCACGTTTTGCGATGTCAGGATATTCGGGCGGAACTTGTTTCACAGGCACGGGTTGTTTTTCAACCGGAACGAAATCGGGTGGTTCCTCATCTAACTCGACTTTTAAATCTTGCTCGACTTGAATTCCGCCGCCATCTCCATCCATGTTAATAACCGGGCTTTGCACTGCCGCCATTTCTTCCTGTGATGCAATTGTTTGCTCAGGACTCACTTCAGCATCAGGAACAGGAACCGGCACACCAACCGTTGGTCGTGCAACCGGCGCGCTCACCTGAACTGCCGGAGCCGCTTCTGCATTTGTGATTGAAGGAGGAGGACCTAAGTCTGTATATTTTGTTATGCGCACCATAACGACGGGCTCTTCTTCTTCCTGAAGATAGCCGACCAAATAGTACACACCAATAATTCCAAAATGCATTAATGCGGCAATTGCTAAACCAACGAACGCATACTTTTGGTAAAGTTTTTTCAATTCACGCATTCCATATTGGACTGTTGCTTGAACTTGTGTCATTGTCTCATCTCCTTTCTACGATGCTGTTTCTGCTTGTTCAAGGATTTTCTTGTCTGTTTCTTCCATCGGCGCCAAACTGAACCGTGTAATGTTTGCAAGATTCAATTCGTCCATGATATCCACCATCATCACATATTTTCCTTTGCGGTCAATCTTGATGAGTGTGATAAGTTTCGGATTTTGCGCCGCTTTCTGTTCTAACGTTTCGCGAAGTTTTGCAAACTCAATCTTGTTGGGTTTCTCAACTCCGATGTTCCAAAAGATAGACCCATCTTCTTTAACGCGAAGCGTGAGCAGATTACTTTCAGCAACTTCTACCTGCGTCTCACCGGGAGGCAAGTTAATTTCCATCGTCTGCGGACGACTCATCGTCGTCGTCATGATGAAGAAAGTAAGTAACAGAAATGCGACATCCACCATCGGTGTCATGTCTATCCGGATGTTAAGCCGGCGCATTTTTTTCTTTTTCTTTTTCTTGTCGTGTCCACGAGGGGCACCACCACCAACATCAGCCATACATTATTTCCTTTCCTACTTTTCTAAATCTGTGATGAGATTAAAACGAGTTATGTTGGTCTTCTGCAAAACATCCATCACGTCTTCGGTGATTCCATATTCTGCGTCCACATCTCCTTTGACAACTGTTCGTAATTTAGGATTTGC